>JBFMCS010000056.1 GCA_040754315.1 Bacillota bacterium | reverse complement strand
TTAAGGACCTGGTGGTAGCGGACGGGACCTTGATCAGACTTCATAAGAACCTGGCACAGCAGTTTCCAGGCACCCGTGGGGCCCAGTTGAAAATCCACAGTGTTATCAGCGTGACCGCCAATGGGCCGCGTTCGTAACCTTGTGCGGGCGTGAAACTTTTACCGTGTTTATTGGGCTGTTACGGTTTGTTAATTCTGCACAAGAATGCGGTTTCTGGCACACTAAGGCACCAATCGGGCACCAATGCAGGCGACTCTCGTGTACACTGGCGGTGACATCTTCACCGTCAATGTGCGTTCCTGGTACGCCCGGCATGGGCGATTATCTGCAAGGCGTAACCAGCCTTCCGTCAATACTCCCGATATTCCTCTGCCGCCCTCGCCTGAGCTTCCGTCCGGCTGGCATTAATCTTAGCAAAGTTAATTTTCAGCAAATACACAATATCGTGATCCAAGGCTTGCTTGTCTGCCATCCGATGCAAAACCTGCATCGCCTTTTCCTCAGGCATCCCTTTTCTGTACGGACGGTCCTCTGTTATAGCGGTGAAAACATCCGCCACCGCCATGATGCGAGAGCCCAAGGGCAAATCTCGACCTTTATGATGGAAAGGATAGCCGCTGCCGTCCAGGCGTTCGTGGTGGAATGACGCCCAGTTGTTTATGTCATAAAGCTCTTCGATTGGGGCCAGGATGCGATAAGTGTAGTAGGTATGCCCGCGGATTACGTTGAATTCCGTTCCTGTCAACTCTGACGGTTTTTCCAAAATCTCCGCCGGCACAGCCAGCTTCCCCAAGTCGTGAAGGTAGCCGGCAACCTTCATCATCCCGCATTCTCTTTCGGAAAACCCGACAAACCTGGCGATCTGTTCCGCACTGGTGGCCACGCCACTGGAATGGGTGGCAGTAAACCGGCTTCTGAAATCAATGATACGCGAAAAAAGTCTGGCTAAGCCAAGCAATTCGTTAATGTCCGCCTCGATGGCCAAAGCTCCCGGTAAAGCCAGGTCCGGCGGAGAAGCGGCATCAAGCCAAAAGCTCTCCTTTTCGGCCAGGCTTCCGAAGGCTTCTACCAGATCCGGCACAAACATTTTCCCGGACTGTTCTCGGATCTTTTCAGAGATTTCCCTGGCTTCTCCCAGCACTTCCCGCTGTTCGCCCACCAGCACTGCCACCCGATCCGCCAGATGTACTATATGACTGCCGAGGGCCACTTTATTGCCGTTGAACCAGTCCCCGTGGGAGCTAGGGACATGATGAAAACGCACGATGTCAGCCGCCTGGGAAAAAGGGCTGTAACTCTTAAGCAGCCGATATCCTGTTTCCGCGTGCTGATGAGGGTTTTCCAGTTCAAACTGCAAAGCGGCCGTTTTTTCTGCTAGGGAGAAGGCGCCTACATCGTGCAATGCCGCCGCCAGCACTGTATCGTTAATCTGCGCCGCCGACAGGTTCAGCTCTCTCCCTATACTGTAAGCGATGACGGCCACCCGCAGATGGTGGCTGGCCAGCGCCGGGCTGACCAGATCCGCCGCCCTGGACAGCGATACGATTAAATCAGAAGTCTGGATTACTGGCTCCTTTATTGAACTGTTCATAATCCCCCTCATAATTCAGGATTGCTCCTTCAGAAACGCTCCCAGTGTCTGTATTGCTTGTGTGTGTCACAAGTCAATCGACCACCGTCCTGTTGGTTAGAACTACGTTCTGGAGGCTCGGCCTTTCGGATTCGAAACGGTCTTTCAGTTGTCCGAAGGTAACTATTCAGCCGTCTTTTTGACTTTACAAAAAATGCAATTCGCCCCCCCCTCGATTCCTCCTCCTTCCTCCAGAGATTCTTGTTGGTGACAACCCACGAAATCGGGTCAAAGAGGGCTTCGATTCAGATACGGCAATCTAGGTTCGGATGGCGCCAGGGTCGGTGAGGAGGCTGAAGGGGTTGCCGGAAGCGGTGTGGGCTTGATGGCGGTATGGGCTTCAAGCCGTCACGCTTGGGTTTACAGGACCTCACGAGGTTAGCATATGTTGGAGGCTTTGCAGCAAGCGCCTTCGAGTAGGCGATAGAACAGTAGGCCGCGGCTTCGTGATGTGCGCCGGTTGAAGCGAAAGGTGAACTCATCCAGGTAGGCTTGGAGGTGTTCCGGAGCGACTGAGCCCTGGTGAGTTCCGAGCAGCCAACGCTTCAACAGTGCGGCAACCCGGTGGACGGCAGGGAGTTCCTCGTGAGCCTTCCGTTTGGACCTCGAGATGTTGATCGATTTGTGCTTGTACTCGCGGTTTTCACCAAGACCATGTATCTTGGCCAGCCGTCGGTGATAATCACCGACCCTCGCTCCACGTTGGCACGTACGAATCCTTGCAGCAATGCAGCACTGGCATCCGCCACGGTCGCGAGCCGACGACGCCCGTAACTATGGGGTGCTTTGAGCTCGACCGCGACCAGGGTCTTGCCCAGTGCTCGACGACCCCCAGGCCCCTCCTCATCACCCCTCGGGGAAGTGCCCTCGCGGATCGCCTGGCGCCAGTAGAGGATGCGACCAGGGAGCAGATCCGCCAGGCCCCCGTGGTCCACTGCGACGAGACCGGTATCCGTATCGGCGACCGGCTCTATCGGCTGCATGCCGCCAGCACTGCTACAGAGACCATCTACACCCCGCATCCCAGACGCGGCCGCCCCGCCCTGGATGAGATGGGCATCCTATCCGGTTCCATCGGCACAGCTGTCCACGATGCCTGGTCCCCTTACTTCTCCTACCCCAAAGTCCACCACGCCCTCTCGGGCGCCCACCACCTCAGGGAACTCACCGCCCTCGCCGAACAGGGCCAGAGCTGGGCCCAGGAGATGATCCATCTCCTCATTGAGATCAAGTCAATGGTGGAGCAAACCCGTAACCGTACCAGTCACCTGGAACCCGCACAATGCCAGGTGCTCAGCCGCGGATGGGCCCAGAACCCTTCAACGCCTGACCGCCAGAAAGGTCAGCGCGGGCGACCCAAGAAGACCAAGGCCCAAAACCTCCTTGAGCGACTGGAAAAACACCGCCCTGCGGTTTTGGCCTTCATGTACGACTTCCGCATCCCCTTCGACAACAAATGGTGGAACGCGACCTGCGCATGGTTAAGGTGCAGCAGAAGATCCCCGGTACCTTCCGGAGCCTGGCTGGTGCGCGGCATTCTGCCGCATTCGCGGTTACATCTCGACCGTGCGCAAGCGGGGCTACCCACTCCTGGCGGCGCGGGAAGCCGGGTTCCGGGGCCAGCCGTTCCTCCAACCCCGCGGCACCCGAACCAGCGGGACGCGAGCGCCGCAAGTCTCCACCCACCGCACCAGGGGATACCTCCCTGCGGGCCGCCGTCAAACACTGGACCCGCCCGCTCACCCCGTCCCCGAAATGAGGAAATCTGCATGCCCCCCTGGTTCTTGCCCGGATGGGCTGAATAGTTACCAGAATTGTACGAAGTCGGTCAAGACAACGGCCAGGTACCCTCCCACCGATGTATAGACTATGACTACGATGGCTGCTACCCAGAAGCTGGTGATCACGTCCCAGCCCATTATACCGCTATGATTGTTCCCGCGGCGGCCATCTAGCCCGTGGTGTAAGCGATGTAGGCAAGGAAAGTAGTAATGGCGGCAACCACTCGCGACCGTGTGTCGTAGCGATCCTCCACTACGTCCGGGAAGGCCATTTGCTTCAGGCGGTCACCTACCCGGAACACGTGCCGGGAGACGTGAAACCAAAGAGGGGAAACGGCAATGGCAAGAGGATACAAGAAGGCGGAAAGCCCGATGTTGTAGGCGTTGTTGACGGTGGCCAGGGTGGATCCGCCACCCACCCAGGAGGCAAGCCAGCTGGTCATCACTACGAACCAGCCCACATTCCTTCCTCCGATGAGATAGTCCTCCAGGTTCTTCTGGCGCCGGGTCGCAACGAACCCTATTGCCATGAGTATTGCAGGATAAGCGAGGACAAAAAGCAGGTCAATGGTGTCCCTCACAGTATCAGCCCCATTGGTCAGGCAGTAAGTTGAGGTGGCAGGCAATCCGGCCGGACCGTTGCCCTTCACTACCTCACCCTAGTCATTATTCCCTCCCTTGTGTTGAACCTCCCCGGATGGCGAGGGCACTCTGCAAAAGCCATGCAGTTGCACTACTATTCCACCAACATCAAGTCCATGCCCGTGCGCACCCTTCTGGCGATGCGTCTTTGCATTCAACCCTGGGGTGCGAATGCAGTGAGGCATCCTTTGCGAGGGTTGCCTGGTATCTCTTGATCCCAGGAGGACCCTGGTCCCGGGGCAACCCGGCCTCACTTCGCTGGGAAGGATCGGCGTCGAGGCTGGAGAAGTATGAGGGGCAGGCGCCGGGCGCAGGCGCGATACCTCACGCGGGAGCTGGCCACCGGATCCACAGGGACTTGCCTAGAAGGCCTGGGGTATGATCGTTGCAGCGCGGCTTGGGCGCTGTGGGCCTCATCATTAGGGGAAAATAAGGCAGTAAGGAGTGACACTCGTGGACAAGGCAGCGTTGCTTAAGAAGATCCAGGAGGGCGTTATCGAAGGCGAGGCTTCCGAGGTAACCCAATGGGTGGAAGAGGGACTGAAGTCCGGCATCGATCCCCTGGAGATAATCGACTGGGGCCTGACCCCAGGCGTCGAGGCAGTGGGTGCCAAGTTCGAGAAGGGCGAGTACTTCCTTCCTGACATGATCCTTGGCGCGGAGGCCATGGAGGCGGGGATCCAGATCCTTGAGCCGCTCCTCCTGGAGAAGAAGCAGAAGCGTGAACCCCTGGGCACGATTATCCTGGGAACAGTGGCCGGCGACATTCACGAAATAGGCAAGAATATAGTTAGGATGATGCTGAAGGCTGCGGGCTTCGACGTCATAGATCTGGGAGTAGACGTGAAGACGGAAAGGTTCATAGACGCCATCAAGGGATCCGGTGCCGGCATAGTTGGTATGTCGGCATTGCTTACCACCACTGTGGGCCGCCAGAAGGAGGTCATGGACACCCTGGAGGAGGAAGGATTGAGAAAGGGCATTAAGGTGATGGTTGGTGGCGCCCCCATTACTCAAGGCTGGGCAGACAAGATCGGGGCCGACTCCTACGCGCCCGATGCGACGGCGGCGGTGAGAGAGGCCAGGAGACTGGTTGGCAAGGCATAGGGCTCTAGAGCAGATCATCCGGGGAGCTAAAGTCCCTGGCACGGTTACCGCCGGAGGCGAGGCCCCAGGCCTGCCTCCATATCACAGGGGGCTTGATATGTGAATCTAGGCTTGGGGATTGACACTGGGGGCACCTATACCGATGGTGTGCTCTTTGACTTTGCCGGTAAGACCATTCTGTCCAAGGCCAAATCCTTCACCACTCATGGCAACCTGCTCAACGGCATACTCGACTGCATCCGCTGCCTTCAGATTCCTGCCCCATCTTCGGTGCGGATGGTATCTCTGTCCACCACCCTGGCCACAAACAGTGTGGTGGAGGGGAAGGGTGGCAAGGTTGGCCTTCTTCTCCTGGGTAAGCCACTTCGAAACGATCTCCCCACTGACGTTGTCAGGGTCATCCCTGGTGCCCATGATGTCCACGGGGAAGAGGTCGAGCCCCTTGACCGCGATGCCGCCGCCAGCGAGGTGCTAGAGATGGCAAGCGTGGTTGAGGCCTTCGCGGTGTCCGGGTACATGAGTGTGAGAAACCCCTCTCACGAAAAAGAGATCAAGTCCATAATTGCCTCTATCTGCCCCCGTCCAGTGGTGTGCGGGTGTGACCTCACCATACGGCTGGGCTTCCAGGACGGTCCATCACCGCTTGCTTGAACGCAGCGCTGATTCCCGTGCTAGACCGGCTAGTCCAGGCCGTTGAGGCTGCTCTTGGGGAGATGGGGATCCGCGCGCCCTTGATGATAGTACGTGGGGACGGAAGCCCCATGAACGCGGCAACGGCCAGGGAGAAACCCATCGAGACAGTACTCTCGGGGCCTGCCGCCAGCATGGTGGGGGGCGTACACCTTACCGGTCAGGGGGATGCCATTGTAGTAGACATAGGCGGTACTACCTCAGACCTGGGTGTGGTCAAGAAGGGAAAGCCTAAGGTAAACCCAGATGGAGCTGTCATAGGCGGCTGGCGCACCCGGGTGAGGGCAGCTGATATCCATACCATAGGTCTTGGCGGGGACAGCGAGATCTGGCTTAGCAGGAAGGGAGCCCTGGAGATAGGGCCTCGCAGGGCGATGCCGCTTTCCTTTATGGGCTGCCAGGACTCCGGGGTAGAGGAGGAACTCAGGATTATAGCCCAGGACCCTGGCTAAAGCCCCGCCCTGCACCAGCCCACCGAGTTCCTGTGGAAACTGGCAAAGCCCGGTATTGCGCTTACCCCCGAAGAGGAGGAACTCCTGTCTGTCCTGGGTGAAGGGCCCAAGTCAATGTACAGGCTCAGCCGGGCCTTTTTCAAGGATGCTGATCTTTTGCCCTTTGACCGGCTGGTGCGCCTGGGCTACCTTGCCAGGGCATCGCTAACCCCCACGGATGTGCTCCACGTGACAAACAAATACTGCCCATGGTCAGTAGAGGCGGCCCGGCTCGGGGTATCCCTGCAGGCCAAGCGGTTCCGTGTCAGCCCGGAGGACCTGTGCGAAGTAATCCTGGATGAGGTTGCCCGGAAGATGGCGTCCCACCACTGCTATAAGCTGCTTTCCGATGAGCTTGGCCAGGAGGCTTCCGACCTCCAGGCGTGTCCTTCCACGGCACTGCTACTGTCCAGGGCTCTCAAGGATGATGGCAGGGGGGATCTGGCCTTCGAGATAGCCCCCAGGTTACCCCTTGTGGCCATAGGGGCCCCAGTATCCGCCTACTTCCCCCGGATTGCCCAGAAACTCCACGCCCACTTGGAAATCCCCAGTGACGCTTCAGTGGCAGGGGCAGCTGGCGCAGTCTTTGCCAACGTAATCGAGAGGGTCCAGGTCTTGGTGCAGCAGGGGACATGGGAGGGGGACTTCTGGGTGCACGGTCCCTGGGGTAGGAATGCTGTGCAGGGACTGGCAGAGGCCAAGGCCTACGCCCATCGAGCAGGGACGCCGCTACGTGAAGGACCTGGCCATCGCCGCGGGGGCCCCAGAACCCGCCGTGGAGATGGAAGATGAGGACGAGTGCGTGTTCAGGACAGGCACTGGGGGCAGCGTATTCGTGCAGTGGTCCATTACCTTGACGGCCATGGGAAGACCCCCCTTCTGAAGCGCTCCGCTCAGTGTCTTATGGCCAGAGGCTTGATATACTTGTGCATCTTCCTGACGATGGTAGACTGGTTCACCCCGAGGACTTCCGCCATCTTGTAGGTGTTCCCAAACCGCGAGTAGGCCTTCTCGATGAGCTGGCACTCCACCTCTTCAATGGCCTCCTTCAGGGGCATCATAGCAGATACAGTTACCGGCCGCCCTCTGGCGGAACCCTTCAGGATGCCTTTAGGCACGTGGCCAGGGGTTATGATGGATGCCTCCACCGTGACCACCAGTCTCTCCACCATGTTCTCCAGCTCCCGGACATTGCCGTGCCAATCATATTCTACCAGCAAGTTCAGGGTATCAGGCGATATGCGCTTGTCCAAACCGTACCTCTCGTTATAGCGGGAGAGGAAGTGAGACACCAGTATGGGTATGTCCTCCCTCCTGTCACGAAGGGGGGGAATGGTGATTGGCACAACGTTCAGGCGGTAGTAGAGGTCCTCCCGGAACTCTCTCTTATCCACCATTGACCGCAGGTCCAGGTTGGTGGCGGCCAGGACGCGTGTGTCCACATTGCGGGTCTTGGTGCCCCCGACCCTGACGATCTGCTTGTTCTGGAGGAAGTGCAGGATTTTGACTTGGAGGCTGAGGGGCAGGTCCCCTATCTCATCCAGGAACAGCGTGCCGCCGTGGGATACCTCAATTGTCCCAGGTTTTCCCTCGCGTAATGCCCCGGTGAATGCACCCGCCTCGTACCCGAAGAGCTCCGATTCCAGAAGGTTCTCAGGGATGGCGCCGCAGCAAACCGTTACAAACGGGCCCTCGCTTCGCTTGCTCATCCGGTGGATTGTCTCCGCTACCACTTGCTTCCCTACGCCTGACTCCCCGGTCACTAGCACCGTGGAGTCCACCTGAGCGACCCTGGCTGCCAGCTGGTACACCCTCTCCATGGCGCTGCTCCTAAACACCAGGTGGCGTGACATCCGCTCCATTCTCAGCGCCTCTATCTCCGTGGCGTAACGGCGCATCTGTTCCTCTCGTTCCTCCAGGAGCGTCTTGAGCCGGTTGAGCTCGGTTATGTCCTGGGAGTTGCACACCACCCGGAATATCTTGCCCTCAGGGTCCAGAACGGGAGTGGACGTGGCCAGTACCTTCTTTCCCCCCTTGACTGTCTGGAGGACTGTCACGGGACGTTTCTCCTTGATAGCCAGCATCACGCTGCTAGGGTGGAATATGCCGCTCCTCTCCAGGTCGGTGACTCTCTTGCCCACCAGGTCCTCCGGGTTTACACCGCACATCGTTGCCGAGGCGGAGTTCGCCCTCAGGCACACACCGTCTCCATCGGTGACGAAGATCTCATCTCTCACCGACTCGAAAATGGCTTCCATCTCACGGTTCATTTCCCTTGCGGTCCGGATTTCCTCTGAGAGCGCCTCGGTATCAACCTCCTGGAGCACAGCCACGGCGCCCTCCTTCCTTCCCAGCGGCTGGCTACTCGCCATAATGGTCTTCGGCCCTATGCTCAGTTTACGGTTGCGCTGTGGTGCCCCTGTCTTCGCCACCACCTGGATGTTGGATTCTCCCAAAATGCCATCGGGAGGGCAGCCAAGGAGGCATCTCTTCCGGCCTGCGAGCCTTCGGGCAGCGGGATTCGCCAGGGTGATGCGCCCCTCGGCATCCACGGCCACAATGGCGGCAGGGGTTGCGTCCATGACGGAGGTCAAGTGCTCAGCGCGGGAACGCTCCTCCTGGAAAAGTGCCGTGAGCACCTCCCGGACTACCAGGTATCCGAGGGGCTGGCCACCAGCCAATACCACTGCCATGTCAGAGCCGAGAGCGGCAACGCTCGCGGGGTCTGCCTCAAGATCCACGGTGCCACACCACTCTACCTGATCGGACAATGCACCCCTAGAGACTTCCAGCGCAGACGGGAAAACCACGCCGTACACGCCGCCATGCTCTACGAGGACCGCGCTCTGTCCCTGAGAGAGGCTCCTGGCCTGTGCTGTGGGAATAGAACCCGGGAGAATGGTAGCGCTGTGAACGAAGCCCTCCAACCTGAGCATCATTATCCCCCTTGCGCCATCTGCATCACCTGAACCTTCGTCCTTGACAGGGGTTCTCCTGCCTCCCTCAGTTGGGGAATGCAAGGATGCATTCTTCCAGCAGGTGGCGCGGCCTAGCGAGGATGAGGAGGATTCCGCCCTGCGGGCTCGAAGCCAGGATCTAGGGTGCCGCACAGTGCCAATCGCCCCTGGTACGGTTCTTGCATGCGACGGTTGATAACGCTCCTTCAAGGGTCCTGTATTGACGGGCTCTATCCAGGCTACACAAACCCAGCATCGTTATAGCAGTGATCGAATAAAGAAGGGAGGTCGCGTGGGAACGGATGGGAATGATAACCATAAGGATGGGCGACGGGTACCTTGGGGAAATGACCGCAGAGGAAATTGCCAGTGATATCCGGGCAGGTACCGAGGATGCCGCCGTCAAGGGCCGGATCCCTCCGCTAACAGAGGATGACATGGCCAGGCTCTACGAGATTTGCACTATGCCGGCCAAGTTCGTTTGCGTGGAGCGGGGCAAGGAGGTTGTGCTCACCTATGACGGGGGCACCAACAAGATAATGCGCCTGGGGATTCCCTCGGGCAGGGTTTCATCCCTGCAGATCTACGAGAGACTCATGGGTGCCGATACGGGAGAACTCTCACACTTGGACTACAGCTATAAGCCTGTGAAACCGATAGTCCACGAAGAACAGCACGACATGGAGGATGCGCTGCGCTGCACAGTCCTGCCCCTGTTCTACGGAGCCATGCCCAACCTGGGCCTTTACACTCAGCCTGACGGCCCAGTGTCTAACCCGGCGGAACTCCTCCCGCAGGGTAGGATAGCCGAGGCCAGGCAATGCACGGAGGAAACCGTGGAACTGGCGATTAAGGACATGGTGTACGTGGCCTTGCGCATGTATGAGGCTGGGGCTGACGGGGTGAACTTCGATACCACGGGGGCCGCCGGGGACGGTGACTTCCTGGCAACCCTAAGGGCCGTGGAAACCCTGAAGAAGACATACCCGGGCATGTGCATCGAGGTGGGGATGGCTGGAGAGACGGTCCTGGGCATGCACGGGGAACTCTTTTACGAGGGTGTGCGCCTGGCAGGGCTCCGCCCCCACGAGCAGGTGAAGCTGGTGGAGAAGGCAGGTGGCACCATCTTCGGCCCGGCCATCAACACCAACACCTCCAAGTCCCTGGCATGGAACCTCTCCAGGGCAGTCACCTACACCAAGGCCTGTATTTCGGCGGCTAGCATCCCAGTCCACGCCAACGTGGGGATGGGTGTCGGAGGGATCCCCATGCACGAAGTTCCCTGCCCTGACGCTGTCTCCAGGGTGTCGGTGGCCCTGGCTGAAATCGGAGGCATGGATGGGCTGTAGGTAGGCATGGGGGATCCCTTGGGAATGGCGATAACTCACTCAATGGCTGCGGGTATGGGCGGAGTCCGGGCCGCTGGAGATCTGGTAGCCCGGATGCAGATGGCTCGCGGCGTGAAGCTGGGGGAGGCCAAGGAGTACGTGGCCAGCAGGCTCAAGGTGAGTATCAGGGACCTCACCGACGAGGCCGTCATGAACGACGTGAGAAGGGAACTGAACCTGGGGCTGGTGAGCTCGGTGCACGGGTACGCCAGGGGCCTGGAGGCTAAGTTCCAGATATCAAAGCTACTGGGAATTGAGATCAATTGCGTTAACCGGAGCCGTCTTCTCCTGGGCTAAGGTGGGCCCGGGCACGTTCTTCCGGTTGAGGGTTCCCTAGGAGACCCTCAACCGTTGTCTGCCCGTGGACTTGATGTCAAGGTAGGGAAATCCCCGGAACCTGTTGAATCCACCGGTTCGGGAGCATCTGCGGGAGGTGCGTTACTGTGCCCAAGTCTTGGTTCCTTGGATTTGAGCCAGCCCAAGTGGGCTCTTGCGTGAAGGCCACTTTTGGGTCTGGCAAGATCGGGGGAAAGGCCAAGGGCCTGGTCTTTGCCAGGGAGATCCTTGAGGATGTCCCGCCCCGCGCCGGGCTCCCCGTCATCATCCCGGAGTCGTGGTACCTGTCCACTGAGGTGTACCAGGACTTCATTGAGGCCAACCGCCTCCTACCCTTCGTGGAGGGCGGCGTTCCCTACGATGGGGTAGAGAGGGCCTTCTTGGGGGGCCACCTTTCCGATTCCCTTCTGCGTGACCTGAGGGCCCTGCTGGAAACCGTGGACTACCCTCTGGCCATTCGCTCATCGTCACTCCTTGAGGACAGTGTCAGGTACTCCTTTGCCGGGAAGTATCTCACCGAGTTCATCCCCAATTCCGGAGACATTGACCAGCGGCTGTACGCCTTGGAGGCCTCCATCAAGAGGGTGTTCGCCAGCACCTTCAACCCTAGCGCCTCCCAGTACAGAAAGAGGCACGGGCTCCATGGGGAAATGATGGCGGTAATCATCCAGAGTCTCCAGGGCCGGCGAAGGTGGAATGCCTTCTACCCTGAGATTTCCGGCGTTGGTTTCTCCAGGAACTACCGGAGGTGGACTCCCAGGGTGCGGGTGGAGGACGGGGTGGTCCGGCTGGTGTTTGGAATGGGTACCCGCTGCACGGGCCGGGGTTACGCCAGGAACCTGTCTTTGAGCAACCTGAAACTCAGGCCAGAAGGGCAAAACCCCCAGGAGATAGCCAAGTATTCCCAGGAGACCTTCGATATCCTATCCTTGGCCTCGGGCCAGCTTGAGTCATACAACATCAACTCAGCGCCAGAGGTTGCCGGTTACCATGGAGCCTTTCGCGCGTTTGCCCAGATCTACAATGCCGCGGAGAATGCACTTCAGGACATCCCAGGTTTGGACCTGCCACGCCCCAGGCCCAACTACCGGTTTGTGTTCACCTTCCACCGCCTTCCTCACTTTCAGCCCGCCCTCTTCTCAACGGTGAGGTTCCTCTTCGAAACCCTGGAGAAGAAGATGGGTACCCCCGTGGATATCAAGTTCACATTCGAGACCGATGATGGGTCCTTCTCCCTGGTGCAGGCCCGTCCCCTCAGCAGCTACGAGGAGTACCGGCGGGTACAGACACCGGACATCACAGGAAAGACACTGATCCTCCGGGGGGACACGATGGTGACCAACGGGGTGCTGGAAGGGATTAGGAACCTTGTCTACGTAGACCACGACGCATACAGGACCACAATGGATCGCTACGCGGTCTCTCGCGAGATTGGGCGCCTGAACGCAGAGCTCTTTCCGCAGAAGTACATACTGGTGGGTCCCGGGCGGTGGGGATCTAGCGATCCGTCACGAGGGGTACCTGTCCAGTACGCTGAGATTTCCGGCGCGGCGCTCCTGGTGGAGATGGGCATAAGTCACCACGGCTTCACACCGGAGCTCTCATACGGTACGCACTTCTTCGCAGATCTGGAGCTGGACGGGACCCTTTACATGCCAGTCTTCGACAACAGGCCGAGCAATGTATTCAACGTCGATTGGTTCCAAAAGCACCCTCATGACGCCACCAGGCACAAGGCTGTCCGTCTGTACAGGGGCGATTTCTCGGCTTACCTGGACGGCCAGGATGTAACAGGCAGTGTCGTGGAGGGTTGAGAGATAAGGGAAATGATTAGCAAAGGAGTGAATTATTAAAAAGGATTCCAGGGCTTGATGGAGAATTCTTAATAAAGAGCGGTTCCTGTCCCGGTGACCGAGCGGAGCGCTGGGATATGACAATGGGCGGGATGCTCATGGATGAGGGTACTCTCGAGAGGCATGGTCTCTGCCCTAGTTGCCGGCAGGCGTCCCTGGAATGGTGTGGCATAAGGGTACCTTCCGAGACAAAGAAGGCCGTATCCCGCCGGGAGATACAGTGCGACTATATCCTCCGGTGTCCATGGTGTGAGATCAGGGTATTCGTTCCAGAACTAGGACGGCCTCCGGAGGGCCGCGAAATCGTGTCCCAGAGAGGGCTATAGTACGGGCAGGAGATTTGGACCCTATGGCGAAAGGGTGAAACCAAACCGAATAACGTCCGGATGATTGGCACGAGAGAGACCCTCCAAGCGAGGGCGCCGAAGGAGCAAGGCCATCCACCCGAAACTCTCAGGCAAAGGTATCGTGCCGGGACGGAACTCTGGAGAGAGCCCGTTATCGGGCCACCAAAGGGGAAATTGCCCTCCGGGGCATCAATCTCTCAGGTATCCGGACAGGGGTGCTGGATGATTTCAGGCTCCTGTCCGTTGTTTTTCCCCTGAGGGACACGGTGTCAAAGACAAAACTGGAGGTGAGTACATGATAGGATTAAAGCGAACCCCTCTATACGAGACCCACTTGAAGTACGGGGGGAAGATCATCGACTTCGAGGGGTGGGCGTTGCCGGTTCAGTTTAGCAGCATCATCCAGGAGCACCATGCAGTGAGGCAGAGGGGTGGCCTGTTCGACGTATCCGATATGGGCGAGTTGGACATTAGGGGCCGGGACGCCACCGGACTCCTGGAGAAGGCGCTGACTAACCGGATCGCCACGATGGGTGACGGGCAGGTGCGGTACTCCCCCATGTGCAATGAGCGTGGCGGGGTAGTGGACGACCTCCTTGTCTACCGCCTGTCAGCGGACCACTATATGCTGGTGATCAACGCGGGCAACATTGAGAAGGACTACCAGTGGATCAGCGAGCTTGCCAGGGGCTTCTCCGATGTGAAGGTCGCCAACATCTCCAAGGAAACCGCGGAGCTGTGCATACAGGGTCCTGTGTCCGTGGCTACGATGCAGAAACTTACCTCGGAGGACCTGGGCTCCATAGGGTACTACTACTTCAAGGACAATGTGGAGGTGGCCAGAAAAAGGGCACTGGTTTCCAGGACCGGTTACACGGGGGAGGACGGCTTTGAGATCTACTGCGAACCCAAGGACGCACCCGTGCTGTGGGACAGCATAATCGAGGCGGGCAAACCGCTGGGAGTAGTGCCTGCAGGGCTCGGGTGCAGGGATACCCTGAGGTTCGAGGCGGCCATGCCCTTGTACGGGCAGGAGATGACCGATGAGATTGGCCCGCTGGAGGCAGGCCTAAAACGCTTCGTAGACCTGACCAAGGAATTCGTTGGCCGGGATGCCCTGGCGAAGACGGCCGCTGAGGGCCCCAAGAGGCGCCTGGTGGGCTTCGTCATGGTGGACCGGGGTATCCCCAGGACAGGCTACCCAATAGTAAAAGACGGCAAGGAAGTGGGCCATGTGTCAACGGGCTCCTTCTCCCCAACCCTTGGCAAGAATCTAGGTCTTGGTTTCGTGCCGGTGGAAGTGTCTCAGGTTGGGCAGCAAATAATGGTACGGGTAAGGGACAAGGATCTCCGCGCCGAGATTACCAAACTCCCGTTCTACAGAAGACCAAAGGAGGCGTGATGAATGTATCCAAAGGACCTCAAGTACACAAAGACCCATGAATGGATCCGTGTGGAGGGACACGAGGGAGTCGTAGGGCTGACCTTCTACGCCCAGGACCACCTGGGAGACATCGTCTTTGTGGAACTCCCCGAGGTTGGCCGCGAGGTGACTCAGGGCGAGGCCTTCTGTGTGGTGGAGTCGGTGAAGGCTGTCTCTGACTGTTACTCCCCGGTCAGCGGTGAGGTAGTCAGGGTCAACGAGAACCTAGCATCCCAGCCTGACCTCATCAACACTGATGGGTATGGCGAGGGCTGGATCATGGCGGTGAAGATCAAGGACATGGCGGAGCTGGATAACCTCCTAGATGTGGAGGCCTACGAAAAACACGCGAGCGAGGAAGAACACTGATGGGCGGGTTTATTCCTAACACCGACAGGGACCGGAAGATCATGCTGGAGACCATCGGGGTCCGGTCTATAGATGAACTCTTCGCGGATATTCCTGATGAAGTCCGGTTCAAGGGCAACATGAACCTGCCCGAGCCCCTCTCGGAACTGGACGCCCTGAACCTTCTTCATGAAATGTCGGGCCGGAACCTCCACGACTTGGTATGTTTTGCTGGAGCGGGGGCCTACGACCACTTCATTCCAAGTGTCGTAGGGCACGTTACCTCCCGCTCGGAGTTCTACACTGCCTATACCCCCTACCAGCCGGAAGTGAGCCAGGCGGTGCTCCAGTCCATCTACGAGTACCAGAGCCTAATCTGCCAGCTTACGGGCATGGATGTATCCAACGCCTCGATGTACGACGGGGCGACCAGCCTGGCGGAGGCCGCCCTAATGGCAGTATCCAGTACCCGCCGTCGCAAGGTCCTGGTGTCCCGGGCAGTAAACCCTGAGTATCGTGAGGTGCTGGCCACCTATGCCAAGGCCGTGGAGATCCCTGTGCAAGAGGTGCCCATGTCGGATGGCGCCACGGACCTTGAGGCCCTCTCACGCATGGTGGATGGCGAGACCGCCTGTGTCATGGCGCAACAGCCTAACTTCCTAGGGGTTGTGGAAAGCGTTGATGACATCTCCAAGATCGCCCACGACGCGGGGGCGCTCTTCGTGGTAGCGGTAGACCCCATCTCCCTTGGGGTCCTCAAAGCCCCGGGCGACTATGACGCTGACATCGTAATGGGTGAAGGCCAAGCCCTGGGTAACCCGTTGAGCTATGGTGGACCGTACCTTGGCTTCTTTGCCTCCAAGGAGAAGTTTGTCCGGAGGATGCCAGGAAGGATCGTTGGCACCACCCTGGATGTGCGGGGCCAGCGAGGCTTCGTGCTGACCCTGCAAACCCGGGAGCAACACATAAGGCGCGAGAGGGCCACATCTAACATCTGCTCCAACGAGGCCTTGAACGCGCTGGCAGCCACGGTCTACCTGGCCACCATGGGCCGCCAGGGCATTCAGGAGGTTTCAAACCTGTGCCTGCAGAAGGCCCACTTCGCCATGGATTCCCTAGGTTCAGTGAAGGGCTTTGAGCCGCTCATCCCTGGGAAGCCCTTCTTCAAGGAGTTCGCTGTGAAGTGCCCAGTATCTCCGTCCTCCATCATCAAGGACCTGGTCAAGAAGGGCATTCTCCCCGGCGTGGACCTGGGACGCTGGTATCCGGAGTACTCTGAGGGGCTTCTGGTGGCCGTCACCGAGAAGCGCTCTCGCCAGGAAATTGAGCGCCTTGTGGCGGCATTGGAGGGATTGGCATGAAAACGAGACCCCTCATCTTCGAGATGAGTTCTCCGGGGCGGTCCGCTTACACCCTGCCCAAGTGCGATGTGCCGATGAAGTCGAAGGATGAGTTGCTTCCCCGGGGTGCACTCAGGGCGAGCCCGCCCGAGTTACCTGAAGTGAGCGAGGTTGATGTGGTCCGGCACTACACGAAGATGTCCCAGCTGAACCATGGCGTGGACGTGGGGTTCTACCCCCTGGGGTCATGTACAATGAAGTACAATCCCAAGGTGAACGAGAAGGCGGCCACCCTTCCAGGGTTTGCCGACCTTCACCCCTACGCCCCTGAGGAGGCTTCCCAGGGGGCCCTCGAGATGCTGTACGAGCTCCAGGTGTACCTCGCGGAGATTGCCGGGGTGGACGCGGTATCGCTGCAGCCCTCCGCGGGAGCACATGGTGAGCTCACAGGGCTTCTCATATTCAGGGCCTATCATGAAAAGAACGGGAAGAAGAAGAGCAAGATCATCATCCCTGATTCCGCTCACGGCACGAACCCGGCCTCAGCGGTGATGTGTGGCTATAAGACCGTTGAGGTGAAGTCCAATGAGCGGGGAGGAGTGGACCTCCAGGAACTCCAGAAGGTACTGGACGACGACGTGGCGGGGCTCATGCTCACGAACCCCAACACCCTGGGCTTGTTCGACGAGAACATCCATGAGATAGCCCGGATGATCCACGAGGCTGGCGGCTTGCTGTACTACGACGGTGCCAACGCCAATGCCATTATGGGCCTGGCTAGGCCCGGGGACGCTGGTTTTGATGTGGTCCACTTCAACCTCCACAAGACCTTCTCGACGCCCCACGGCGGTGGGGGTCCCGGTTCGGGCCCTGTGGGAGTCACCAAGGAGCTGGCGCCGTTCTTGCCGGTGCCCATCGTGGGGATGAAGGATGGCCGTTACTACCTGGATTACGACATGCCCGAAAGCATAGGCAGGGTAAGGTCCTTCTATGGGAACTTTGGCGTCATGGTGAAGGCATACACCTACATCCGGATGCTGGGGGCTCAGGGCCTCAAGGAAGTCAGCGAGAATGCCGTGCTCAACGCGAACTATGTGATGCGGAAGCTCCTGAGCGCCTATGACCTGCCCTATGACCGCCACTGCAAGCACGAGTTCGTGGTGATGCCCAAGAGGATCAAGGAGAATACAGGTATAAAGACCCTGGATATCGCCAAGCGGCTCCTGGACTATGGGGTTCACCCACCCACCGTGTACTTCCCCCTCATAGTTGATGAGGCGCTCATGGTGGAGCCCACGGAGACCGAATCCAGGGAGACAATGGACTACTTCATCCAGGCCATGCTGGATATCGCCAGTGAGGCCCTGGAGAACCCCGATATGGTCAAGGCGGCACCCCATGCCACCGTTGTGGGCCGCCTGGATGAGGCAAGAGCTGCCCGGCAGCCGGACCTTCGCTGGAACGGCTAGGGTCGATTCGCTGGGCAAGCCTCCAAGTGGGGACAGGGAGCGGGGCAAGCCTGCTCCCTTCCCCCCGGGGCGACGAACAAGGAACGGGGGAAGAGACGTGACCGGCTCCAGTCGACAAGTGGCCTTTGTGTACCCCCAGCGCACGTTGCCAGCGAGCCTTACCGGGTCAGAGTGTCGCATGGGCTGCGCTCACTGTGCTGGGCACTACCTTAGGCACATGAGCTCCCCGGGACAGGCAGTCAGGGCGCTTCAGGAGGGTAGGGCATCCAGCGTGCTGGTGAGCGGCGGGTGCGACCCGCCAGGGACGGTGCCCTTTATGGAACACCTCCCTCTCCTGGAGCAGTTGCGCGAACTGGGGAGGGTAAACCTTCATTCAGGGCTCGCCGGGCCTCGGGAGGCCCAGGCCATAGCAGGCCGGGTCGATGTGGTCTCCCTGGACATGGTAGGGGACGATGATACGGTGCGTGAGGTATACGGTCACCAGAGGGGCGCCCGGGCCTACCAGGATGCCTACCTGGCCCTGAGGCAACACGTGAGGGTTGTGCCCCACCTCTGCATCGGCCTCCGGGGGGGCGACCTGGGCCACGAGTACCGGGTGCTGGACTTCCTCAAGCGAGAGGGTGTGGAGCACCTGGTGCTCCTGGTGTTCATTCCCACCAGGGGAACGCGATACGGGGACGCTGAGCCGCCCCCGCTGAAAGAGGTGCAGAGGGTGGTGTTACGGGCGAGAACAGGGCTTCCCAGTGCTACTCTGTCCTTGGGGTGCATGCGACCGGGTACCAGGTACCGGTCAGATCTGGACACCATGGCCTTGCGCGAGGGCATCGACGAGATCGTGAATCCGAGCCCGCCCGCGCTGAGATTGGCTATGGAGAACGGGTTTGAAGTCAGCGAGAAGTGGGAGTGTTGCTGCCTGTGACCAGGATAGGGGTTTCCGCAGGAACCGCGGAGGTACTAAGGCTGGACGGGGCTCAGAGCCAGTGCAAGCCTACTACGGCCTACCTTCTGGTGGGTGAGGGCTGCTCCCAGTCCTGTGCCTTCTGTCCCCAGGCAAGGGTGTCGGCGTCCAAGGCAGATCTCCTGTCAAGGGTTACCTGGCCAGCATTCGAAAGGGAGCGGGTCGTCGCCGAGGCTAGAAACGCCTACCAGCGGGGCACTATAGGGCGGGTGTGCCTGCAGTCTGTGTTCTCCCCGGGGTCTTGGGACGTGCTCCTTGAGACTGTGGCGGCGATCAGGAAGACCTCAAGCGTGCCCATTTCGGTATCCGCCCTTCCCAAGGCCCGCCTGGCACGGGAGGCCCTAGAGGCTGGTGCAGACCGGGTGGGGCTCCCCTTGGACGCGGCAACACCCACCCTTTACAGGAGGGTTAAGGCCCAGGACCCGGCCATGGCCCTGGAGGAGCTAGCCCGGGTCGCCAAGGAGTTCCCTGGCCGGATAAGCACCCATCTCATCGCGGGAATGGGCGAGACTGAGGAGGAAATGCTCCGGCAGTTCCAGGCCCTGGCGGACCAGGGGATAACTGTGGCCCTCTTTGCCTTCACTCCGGTAAAGGGGACACCCATGGAATCCTGGGAAAGGCCAGATCTGGCCAGCTACCGCATCATACAGGCGGCAACACATCTTCTGAGGTCTGGCTCGGTTAGGGTGGAGAACATGAGTTTCCAAGAGGGGCGCCTGGCAAGCCTCGGGCTTTCGCCGGGTGGCACCCGGCTGGCGCTGGGCAAAGGCGATGCCTTCAGGACCACGGGGTGTGACTCATGCAACAGGCCCTACTACAACGAGAGCCCTCGCGGGCCATTATTCAACTACCCAAGACCGCTCACCGCTCTTGAGCGTGACGAGGCTGTGCGGCTGGTTCTGGAAAGGCTGGGTACCGGGTGCCATGCGTTGGAGACTGATTAGCCACGGTGCCTCTACTGGCAGGCGCAACATGGCCGTGGATGAGGCTGTCGCAAGGATTGTGGGAAGGGGAGAAGCACCTCCCACCCTCAGGGTCTACAAATGGGATCCCCCTTGTGTATCACTGGGATACTTCCAGCGATATGAGGAGGTGAATCTCAAAGAGTGCCAGAGGAGGGGCCTGGACGTTGTCAGGAGGCCCACGGGCGGCAGGGCTGTAGTGCACCACCATGAGGTGACCTACAGCGTGTGCTTGGCCACAACCCACGTCCCCGAGAGCGTCATCCAGTCCTACGTCTATCTCAGCCGGGGCTTGCTTGAGGCCTACAGGTACCTAGGGGCGGATGCGACCTTAGCCCCAGGCCGGCGCCATAGCGGCTTGTCCGCTGCCTGCTTTGACCTTTCTTCGGTCCAGGAGATCCTCGTCAATGGCAGAAAGGCGATAGGAAGCGCTCAGGTGAGGAAGTGGGAGGCCCTCTTGCAGCATGGTTCACTACCCCTGAGGCTTGATTCCCAAGTGGTCTCATCTGTACTCACCCATGATGCTGAGGCAGCCATGAGGTTAGGGCGAGTGCTCAGCGCAAGGGCTATTGATCTGGAGGAGGCCCTGGGGCGAGTGCCGGAACCCCAGGAGGTAGAAGAGGCCCTCCGGGTGGGTTTTGAAAAGGGGTTGGGGATAGAGCTGGTTTATGGCGAGTTGACAAGGGAAGAAGAAGAACTGAGCCTCCGTCTTGAAGCGAAAAAGTACGGGAACCTGGCTTGGAACGAGGCCCGGCAAGCCGAGGAGGGAGTCAATTGTTCGATCTAGCCGTAATAGGCAGTGGTCCCGGCGGGTATGTGGCCGCGGTCAGGGCTGCGCAGCTGGGAGCCAAGGTGGCTGTAGTGGAGGCCAGGGACCTTGGAGGGACCTGCCTCAACCGGGGATGCATCCCCACCAAGGCCATGGTGAAGAGCGCTGAGGCATACAAGACTATTGTGAACGGCGAGGGTTATGGGGTAAGGGTGAAGGAGTACCAGCTAGACTTCCCCAGTGTCATCCAGAGGAAGCAAGAGGTAGTGAACCGCCTAGTTACTGGCGTGGAGAAGCTGTTCTCCTCGAACGGTATCACCTGCTATCGGGGGAAGGCTTCCATACCGAAGCCTGGCATGGTAGAGGTGAGCGGCCCCGATGCTGCCCGGCTGGAGACACGGTTCACGTTGATTGCCACAGGCTCGGGACACGCACTTCCACCGGTGCCCGAGGCTGCCATTCGGCGGGCCATCACCAGCGATGAAGCCCTCTGCCTCCCAAAACCACCCGAGAGCATGCTGGTGATTGGCGGCGGAGTACTGGGCGTGGAGTTTGCCTGCATCTACGCGGCGTTTGGTACCAAGATAGACATCATCAAGCGGTCCCCGTTGGTGTTGCCACCCGTGGACGAGGAACTCTCCAAGCGGATAATGCCCCTCTTGGCGCGCCAGGGGATCAAGGTCAACGCCGGTATCTTCATCAAGGACATCCAGGTCTCCGGCGACGGGGCAAAGAGGGTCATCGCCAACACCAAGGAGGGCAAGGAAGTCACCTTTGAGGCCGAAGAGGTCCTCATCGCTATGGGCCGGGTACCGGACTTCGGCGGCCTGGACCTGGCTGCCCTGGGAATAGAGCATGACTCCAAGGGTATCAAGGTTGACAACAGGATGCGGACCAGCCTTGCTGGGGTGTATGCCATCGGTGACGTTGTGGGCAAGTACTACCTGGCCCCAGTGGCCTCTCGCGAGGGTATCATCGCCGTTGAGGACATGTTCTCTACAGGTTCCGACATGGACTACAAGGTTGTGCCCCAGTGCGTGTTCTCCAGTCCTGAGGCGGCCAGCGTCGGCTTCACCGAGCGCGCCGCCCGGGATGCCGGGTACTCTGTGAAGGTGTCCCGTTTCCCCTTTTCTGCCAACGGCAAGGCCGTGGCACTGGGTGAGGCTGAGGGCATGGTGAAGGTGGTGGCGGACGGGGAGACTGGACTCCTCCTGGGCATGCACATCCTGGGCCCCCATGCCACAGAGATCATCCATGAGGCCGCTATTGCGATAGTCCTGGGCGGTACCGCGGAGGCGATCGCCACGATGATCCACGCCCATCCCACCCTTCCTGAGGCTATCATGGAGGCCTGTCACGGGATCATGGGCCATCCCATTCACTTGGCGAAGGTCCGCTAAGGGACTGGGAAAAAGGGAGGATTTGGCAATCCGGGTGTCGAATTCCCTCGATACCAAGCGAGTGGAGGGATACCTGTGATTGGCCGCATAGTCAGGGGAAAGCGAATCGAGATGGGCCTCAGCCTGAGGCACTTGGCGGAGAAGACCCATCTGACGCCGAGTTTCTTGAGCCAGGTAGAGAGGGACCTTGCGGAGCCCTCCGTGGCCTCACTGAGGCGGATCGCGGAGGCACTGAAGGTCCCGATCTTCTACTTCTTCCTGGAAACAGAGGGTGATGACCCCATAGTCAGGGGATCTGACTGCCGGAGCATCGTGTTTCCCTCGTCTCCCGCTGACTGCCGGATCCTCACCCCTAACCTGCGCCGCAAGATAGGCATGCTCAAGGTCCGCCTGGCCCCGGGTCGCGCCTTCTCCCAGGAGCCCCTGAGCTACCCTGGGGAGGAGTGCACACACGTGCTTTCGGGCACCATGAGATTCATCCTGGGGAAGCGAGAGTACCACATGGAAACAGGGGACTCGATCTACTACTTCTCCTTGGTTCCCCACAGCATAGTGAACGGCGGTCATGAGGACCTGGAATTCATATCCGCAGTCACCCCCCCAGGTTTCTGACCGTGGCAGGCCCTCTCTTCCCTCACATGATAGGGAGGACTGCAGGACATACCTGTTATGCCTAGAACTCCTGTTGTGGCTCGACCGGAGATAGGAGGTATGCCCCGTGAACCATGTTGTTGACTTCCACGTTCACGTCTTGTCCCAGGAGATGATCGATGGCTCTGACCGCCTGTGCCGCCGGGATGCCTACTTCGCCATGCTGTGCCAGGGTCCCGAAAAGGCGCTGGCCACGGCGGACGAGGTCCTGGGTGAGATGGACCTTGCGGGGATCGGCACCTCGGTGGTGTTCGGTTACGCCTTCAAGGACCTGGGCCTGTGCCGGGAGGCTAACGACTACGTGATAGAAGCCGTGAAGCAGCACCCGGACCGTCTCGTGGGTTTTTGTTGCGTGCCTCCCAGGGATCCCGGGATGGAGAAGGAGGTGTTTCGCTGCAAGGATGCGGGACTGCTGGGCATCGGTGAGCTCTTCCCTGATGGGCAGGACTTCGACCTGGGTGACGCAAGCCATACCAGGGACCTGGCAGGGGTGGCCCGGGAGTCGGGCCTGTGCCTGTTTCTCCACTCCAACGAGCTGGTGGGGCATCACTATCCCGGAAAGGGAAGCACAGGGCCGGAGCGTGCCTGGGCCTTCTGCTCCAAGTACCCTGACATCCCCGTGATATTGGCCCACTGGGGAGGGGGGTTGGCCTTCTACGAGCTCATGCCTGAGGTTAGGCGGGCCCTCGGGAACGTCTACTATGACACCGCGGCGGACCCCTTCCTGTATGAGGCGGGGGTGTACAGGGTCGCCAGGGAAGCAGGGGTGCTGCACAAGGTGCTCCTTGGGACGGACTACCCGCTGCTCAAGCCAGGTAGGTACCTCCGGCGGCTCGAGGAGGCAGGGCTGACCCCGGGCGAGCAGCGGATGGTCGGAGGGGAAAACGCCCGGGGGCTCCTTGCGAAATTGGCACCCTAGTCTTCAGGGAGCGACAGATTTCGCGCCTCACGGGGGTTATGATTACCTTACCCCAAGGGCTCCCCGGGCACTACTCTTTTCGGGAAAGCCAAACCCCCAGAGGAGGAGACTTCATTCATGGGCTGCTTGTGCCAGAGGTTTCTAATCGATCTAGATGAGGCTGGCTCCATCTCAATTCCCCGTGATTGCCTGGATAAGGCCGGGCTGAGCTGCGGGGGTGACGTTCTTATGTATGTTGAGGGTGGGGCACTGGTAATCATGAGGGCCACTGGGAGTGTGCCCGGAGTATCCGAAGCCAAGGGCTGAAGCCACGGTCCCCATTCATTCTTCCCGGTTGCCTGAGGTCCTGGGGTTTTCGCGACCCGGTGCTTAGACGTGCCGGGTCGCTTGCTGTTAGGGCTCTTGCCCTCTTGGGGGGGATAGCCACCCGGACCCGTTGACACCCCTCGGCCTGGCCTTGTTGACAGGGGGGGCTTTGTGGGATATACACTTAGAGTGGACAAGAGACTGGAGAGCCTGGATAGGTCTGGGAAAGGGTGGAGCAGCAGGTGGATAGGGGACGAAGGAGCATCATGAGAGAACTCATGGCTAAGGACGCCAGCGTGTGGGATATTGCCGGTTCCTACCCGTCCATGCTATCCAGGCTTGTCTCTGACTTGAAGGATATGGCTCGCCAGGGATTGACCGTGCCTACCCAGAAGGGGTTATCTCTGACTCGCCAGGGCATGGCAGAGGCCGCCAGGGAGGGTCTGGTGCCAAGGAGACCTACGACCTGCCGGGCCTGTTCCGGCCGGGGCCTTGAGGCAGGCCAATTCCGGGAGGTCCTTCGGGAATTCCGGTCCATTGCCGCCAAACGGCCTCGGGCTGTTCCCGAGTTCGACCAGGGCTACGTGGATGAGGAGAACGCGCTGGCCCGCTGCCTCCTCCTTTATGAACGCGGGGACCTGGAGGGTAGCCGCGTGTTTCTCCTTGGCGACGACGACCTCACCGGCATCTGCCTGGCCCTCACCGGACTGCCCCGTGCGGTGACTGTCGTGGAGATCGACAGGCGTCTCATAGACTTCACCGGTGATGTTGCGGCCCAGCGCGGTCTCCCTATAGAGGTCTCCCTATATGACGCCAGGCAGGCGCTTCCCTCTCGCATGGACGGCACCCACCAGGTGTTCATTACGGACCCCGTGGAGACCCTACCAGGGATCGGCCTCTTTCTCTCCAGGTGCGTCCAAGCACTGGAGGGACCAGGCACCGCAGGATACTTTGGCCTGACTCATCTTGAGGCCTCGAGGGTGAAATGGGCTGCCATTCAGCGAATGCTACTGGAGATGAACCTGGTTGTCACGGACGCGCTGCCCTTCTTCAACCGGTATCTCCTGGAGGATGACGAGTACTTCACAGGGCTGCTCCTTAAGGGAATCGGCGAAGGGAAGGACAGGCCGGACAGCCCCTGGTACAACTCCACGTTCTTCAGAGTGGAGGCCTACGGTCCCCCTAGGCCCCTTCACCGGGGGGACTCGGATATGGGGGAGGAACTCTACATGGACGACGACCTGCGGCAGTTTGGCCAAATAGAACCCGGGCTTCCTGGTAAGGGGGATGGGCAGGCTTGACCGAGGCCCATCGCCTGTCACAGTGCCGGGAAATCCTCACGGAAGCCCAGGCGGACGCCTTTCTGGTGACGGACCCCAACAACAGGTTCTACCTGAGTGGCTTCCGGGGGAGCCTAGGAGCGCTCCTGGTCACAGCGGGGGAGCAATTCCTCATCACGGACTTTCGTTATACGGACCAAGCCCAGGAGGAGGCGCCCTGTTACAAGGTAGTCCGTTGCGAAGAGGACTTCTTCCAGGAGCTGGCGGGCCTCTGCCGGGAATCCGGCGTTTCAGTGCTGGCCTTTGAAGAGGACCATATCACCTACGGCCAGTACAGGAAGCTTGGGCAGGCAATGGCGGGGGTCTCCCTGGAACCCCTCAGTGGGGCGGTGGAGCGGCTGCGGGCTGTCAAGGACCCGGGGGAGGTCTCCAAGATCAGGAGGGCCGCGGAGATCGCCATAAGCGCCCTTGCCAGCGCGGTGCAGGGCTTGAGTGTGGGTGTTACCGAGGAGGAGGTTGCCAGGAACCTGGACAGGATGGTGAAGGACCTAGGAGCCTCCGGTAGCGCGTTTGAGACGATTGTAGCCTCGGGACCCAGGTCTGCTTTGCCTCACGCGAAGCCCACCGCCAGGAGGATAGAGGACGGGGACATTGTCCTGGTAGACCTGGGGAGCCGTTACGAAGGCTACTGCTCGGATCTGACCCGGTGCTTCATGGTAGGGAACGGGTCCAGCCGGTACCGGGAGATCTATGGGATTGTCCTGGAGGCGCAGCTGGCTGGCATAGGTGCTGTGATGCCAGGGAAGACCGGCCGGGAGGTGGACGTGGCAGGCCGCAGTATCATAGAGGAGCGGGGCTACAAGGACCAATTCGGGCATGGCTTGGGTCATGGCGTGGGACTGGCCGTTCACGAGGCCCCGAGGCTGAACCCCAAGGCCGAACAGGTTCTCACACCAGGGATGGTGGTAACGGTGGAACCGGGAATCTACCTGCCCGGCTGGGGCGGTATCAGGATTGAGGACCTGCTGTTGGTGAGGGAAGAAGGATGCGAGGTGCTTACGGAGGCTTGTCCTAAGGTGTTGGAGGTCTAGACGGTCCGAGAGACTACTCTCCGGAAGGGGATGGCAAGGGGCGGGTGCTATGATTTCCACTAACGATTTCCGGACAGGGGTAACCATCGAGCTGGACGGCGAGGTCTACTCCGTCATCGAGTTCCAGCATGTGAAACCCGGCAAGGGGTCGGCCTTCGTAAGGACGAAGATCCGCAATATGAGGACGGGGAACGTGCTGGAGAAGACATTCCCAGCAGGGGAGAAGATTACCAGGGCACGCCTGGAGCGCAGGGAGATGCAGTACCTTTACTCGTCAGGCGAAGACTATGTGTTGATGGATGTGGAGAACTACGAGCAGATGAACCTCCAAAAAGGCCTCCTGGGTGATGGGGCGTGGTTCCTCAAGGAGAACATGAACATCTGGGTATTGATGTACCGGGGCTCACCCCTGGGGGTGGACCTCCCCAACTCCGTGGACCTTGAGGTTATCCAGACCGATCCAGGCGTAAAGGGCGACACCGCATCCGGAGGCACGAAGCCCGCCAAGCTGGAAACAGGGGCAGTGGTAAAGGTGCCCCTGTTCGTTCAGGTGGGGGATATAATAAGGGTGGACACCAGAAGCGGGGAATACATAGAAAGGGCAACCCAAAACTAGGGAGGTGTGGGCATGGGTAGCGACCTGAAGGCTAAGGTAGCATATCTCAAGGGTCTCGCCGAGGGAGCGGGGGTCGGGCCTGAGAGCAAGGAAGGAAAGGTCCTGATGGGGATCCTGGATGTCCTGGAGGAAATGGCCGAGAGTTTCGAGGACTTGTGGGATAACCAAGAGAGCATGGAAGAGTACCTTGACAGCATGGATGCGGACCTTTCAGAATTGGAGGACGACTACTACAGCGAGGAAGAGGACGACGAGATAGACGGGATAGAGGTGGAGTGCCCGCATTGCGGCGAGCTCATATGCATGGAGCAAGACCTCCTCGACGATGACGAGGGGCTGGAACTTGTGTGCCCTGGCTGTGGGGACCTTATTGACCTTGAGGATGAAGATGATGAAGAAGACGATGATGATGATGAAGAAGAAGACGATGATGATGACGAGGATGAGGAAGAGGAGGACGACTAAGAAGGGGATCTAGTCCTTGTGGCCGGTGGGTAAGGGGCTTGAAGGAGCCCCTTTCCCTTTGATCCCCTGGTGGAGTGGGTAGTGACAGCCTCGAGCAAGAGGAAGCGGGAGGTTAAGCCACGGCCCAAGGGATCTGAGCCCCATAGATGGCATGGGCGCCCGGGCGAGATGCCCAAACGTCTCCGGGAATTCAACACCCCTCAGGCGAGTAGAACTCGTATCCGCGAACTACCCAGCCTAGGCTGGCTGCCTCGGCAGTCTGTCCCCTTGGCCAACAGCCAGAAAGGCTGTTGCGACGTCCTATGGGGCCTCTAGACCAAGGCCTGGGCTTGGCCTACTGGCAGGCTCAGGGTGTCACCAGCCTAATCTTTACGTACCGGGAACCTCCCCAACCTTGCTGAAATGCCCGGTGCAAACCCACACGCCGGGTGGTGTGGGGAGACGAGGCTAGATGCCCCCATACCCGATTGCGCCCACCTTGAAGCGTCTTACTCTCCCATTACGGTGTCCCGTTCTCCACTATCCTTTTGGCCTTTCCAGGACTGCGATCTATGGTCCTGGGCTCGAGTAGCTTCACCCTGGGGTTGATGGAGAGGGCAGACCGCAAACGTGCCTCAACCCTCTGTCCCAGCATCTCCAGATCCCTAAAGCTGCCGGTGAATGCCTGCTCTGTGAGCTCCACCTGCACCTCAAGGTCGTTCAGGTAGCCCCTGCGCTCCACCACCAGCTGGTAGTGGGGGGATATGCCCTCTATGTCCATGAGAACGCTCTCAACCTGGCTCGGGAAGATGTTCACACCCCTAACAATGAGCATGTCATCGGTCCGGCCGCTCACCCTCTCCATCCGGGCTGTGGTGCGGCCGCACGGGCATGGCCCAAAGTGCAGGGCGGAAATGTCCCGAGTCCTGTAGCGCACAACAGGGAGACCCTCCTTGGTGAGGGAAGTGAACACAAGTTCGCCCTTCTCTCCAGGCCCCAGGGGCTCACCGGTTTCCGGGTCTATCACCTCGGGGTAGAAGTGGTCCTCCGATATGTGAAGGCCCTGGCACTGTGGGCACTCGCCCGCCACGCCTGGCCCTATCACCTCACTGAGGCCGTAGTTGTCTGTGGCCGTGATCCCCCAGGCGCGCTGGATCTCCTGCCTCATCCCTTCCGTCCAAGGTTCCGCACCAAAAAGCCCCACCCGGAGCCTGAGCGACTCCGCGGCTATTCCCATAGACTGGGCAGTCTCCGCCATGTGGAGGGCGTAGGAGGGTGTGCTAACCAGTGCCGTGACGCCAAAGTCCCTCATCATCACCAGCTGCCGCTCAGTGTTGCCGCTGGAGGCGGGGATCACGGTGGCGCCAACCCGCTCAAGACCGTAGTGAAGCCCGAAGGCCCCGGTGAAAAGACCGTAACCAAAGGCCACCTGGGCAATATCCCGCGGGCCCACGCCAGCCTGGGTGATAATGCGGGCCATCATCTCCGCCCACGTTTCGATGTCCCTGGCAGTGTAGCCCACAACGGTAGGGCGTCCAGTAGTCCCAGAGGAGGCATGGAGGCGAACCACGCCCTCCAGGGGTACAGCCATGAGACCGAAGGGATAGTTATCCCGGAGGTGCTCCTTGGTGGTGAAGGGAAATGCCCTGAGGTCCTCCAGGCACCCAAGATCCCTAGGGATAAGCCCGTGCTGGTCAAAGAGGTTCCGGTAGAAGGGGACCCTCTCGTAAACGTACTCCAGGGTGTGCTTCAACCTCTCCACCTGTAGTATTCTCATCTCTTGCGCCGGCATGCTCTCGTGCTTGGGGTCCCAGATCATACCGTCAACTCCCTGGTCTAGTGCTAACCGTATCCTGGTTCACAAGGCTTACGCCGGATGTCTCCAGGATGCCGACCGCCCTGTCCACATCCTCCACCCGGAAGAGCACTATGGCATTCCGGGAAGGCTGGTCGACGAATGAGTACATGTACTCGATGTTCACCTCCCTGAGCAGGTCAAACACCCCCGCGAGGCCCCCGGGTTTATCCGGTATCTCCACGCCCAGGACTTCTGTCTCGCTGGCCATCAAGCCAGCCTGCTTCAAGGCCCTGAGGCCCTCGGACGGATTGTCTAGTATGAGGCGGAGCACCCCGAAGTCTGTGGTGTCCGATATCGAGGCTGCCCGGATCCTGAGGCCTGCATCCCCGAGGACCCGGCTTACCAGGGCCAGCCTGCCAGGCCTGTTCTCCAGGAACACCGATACCTGCCGTAGGGTCACGGTACTTCCTCCTTCCATGTCAGCCCAGGACATCCCTGAGGGCGTCAATAAAGCGCCTGTTCTCCTCTTCAGTCCCCACGGTCACCCTTATGTGCGTGGGCAATCCAAAGCCACCGGCAGGGCGCACGATGACCCCTCTTTTGAGGAGTTCCTGGAAAACCGCCATGGCGTCTTTGCCCGTGTCCGCCAGGATGAAGTTGGCGCATGTGGGCACGTAGGCCAGTCCCATCTCATCAAAGAACTGGTAGAGCTGGGCCTTGCCAGCCCGGACCGTTTTGCCCGAGGCCTCCAGGTGTTCCACATCATCCAGGGCCGCCAGGGCCCCCACCTGAGCCAGGGAGTTCACGTTGAACGGCTCCCGGGCCCTGTTTATGGCCTGGATAAAAGCGGGGTGAGCCAGGGCATACCCCACCCTGAGCCCTGCCAGCCCATATATCTTCGAGAACGTCCTCAGGGCTACGATGCTCCTGCCCTCCAGGATAAGCTGGCGGCAATCGGGGTAGCCTAGATGGTCCACGTACTCCGCGTAGGCCTCATCCACTATCACAATGGCATCCTGAGGGATCCGATCCAGGAAACGGCGTACCTCGTCAGCCCCGACCATCGTGCCCGTGGGGTTGTTGGGGTTACACACGACTACCAGTTTCGTCAAGGGGCCTGTGGCCTCGGCCATGGCGTCCAGGTCCAGGGTATAGTTCTTCAGGGGTATCTTCTTAACCTTGGCGGCCATGAGGTTGGCCACGAAGATGTACTCGGAGAAGGATGGCCACCCCACCACAACCTCCTCGCCCTCATGGAGAAAGGCCTCGGCAGTCAGCTTGAGGATCTCATCAGACCCATTGCCCACCAGGAAGTGGTCGGCCTGCAGCCCCCAGCGAGAGGCCAGTTTCTGCTTGAGCCGGTGGCATCCCCCGTCGGGGTAGAGGTGAGAATCACCCAGAGCGCCCGCCATGGCCTTGACAGCCTTGGGTGACGGGCCCAGGCAATTCTCGTTCGAGGCCAGTTTCACTACATCTTCAATGCCCAGTTCCCTCCTGACCTCGTCAATGGGCTTACCGGGCACATAGGGGCTGATCGCCAGGACGTTCTTCCTGGCGAGCCTCTCAACCCTCTCCAACATCGATGCCATCACTCCCGTTCCTGCAAGAGTATCGACTTAACCTTCTAGATCCCTTTTCCCTCTTCCTTCTTTGGAGGAGCCAGGAAGGACGAAGGCCAGCGCCGTTCTTTCATTCTTCCAGGGAGTTAGGGTGGCTTCACACAGGCTTGCGAGGGTCTGGCCGGCCCGGCTCAGCGTGGCGGCAACACTGGAGAAAGGAGGTGGTGTGCGTGATCTGGGGTCTGCCACCGGGGACCTTCTACACCATGTTCCTGGTGCCTGTGGCCCTGGCCCTGATCCTGGCGGTGTGGGGTCTTGGCTACAAGCCTAGGGACTAGCCGGAACCTGTGTGGAAGGGAGTGGTGAACCTGTACTGGATTACGGTGCTCGTTGTCGCAGCCTATTTCGTTGCCATGCTGTACATAGGGGCAATAACCTCGAGGTTTGTCAAGACCGCCGAGGACTACGTTGTAGCCGGCCGGAACCTGGGCTTCCTCGCATTCATGATCCTGATAGTCGGATCCGTCATGAGTGGCATGACGGTGCTGGGCGCCAGCGGACTGGCATACATTGTAGGCTGGCCCCGCATGTGGGAACCTATATTCGTGTGTTTCAGCGTCGCTGTCCTCATGGTCCTGTTCGGTGCCAAGATCTACCGGGTCTCTCGGAGGATGAGATACAACACCGTCCAGGACTACCTGGCTCACCGCTTTGAATCCCCCAAGGCCATGAGGGCGCTGGCCGCCACAGCCGGGGTCATCATCAGCTTCATCTACCTGACCGGGCAGTACCGTGCCATAAGTATCGTACTGGCCTAGCTCTTTGGGATCCCCCATATTTACGCCCTCCTGCTGTCCGCGGTCGTGATCACCGCTTATGTGGTTCTGGGAGGGCTGTATGCGGTGGCCTAGACTACACTGCTCCAAGGTATAGCGCTCCTGGCAGGGTGCATCCTCATGGTACCCTTCATTCTCAAGGCTGCTGGTGGGATGGCTTACGTGAATGCCCAGCTCGCCTCCATAGACCCCAATCTCGTGGCCGTGGTCTACCCCCAGGTGCACCCTCCCCTGGGAGGTCACGCCTTCCTGACCCCGCTGTACCTGGTGTCTTTTTTCTGTCTCCTTGCGCTGGGACTCGCCACTGCACCTCACGCCCTCAACAACGTGCTGGCGGCCAGGCGAAGCTCCTACTTCAGGTGGGCGCCGCTGGTGGCTTTCATCATCTACATAGTCGCCTTCTACCTCATCAAGATGGCGGGCCTGGCGGCCAGGGTAATGGTCTCAGACGGCGTGTTGCAGGTGCCATACCCGGACTATGCCATAGTGGCCGCCATCGAGCACTCCTTCCCGGCTTCTGTGTAGTCGCTCTTCGCCGTGATTGTGCTGTCGGCGGTGATGTCCACCACGGACCGCCTGCTCCTCACCACCGGTACCCTCTACGGCTGGGACATCCACAAGAACGTGCTTCACACTGGCGCCTCAGACACCCAGGTGAAGTCGGCCAGCCGTTGGATGGTGCTCATCGCTGCGGCGCTTTCCTTCGTGGCTGCCATCAACCCCCCGGCTCTCCTGGCGTGGCTAATCTGGATGGGCATCGGCCTGATGCTCGCCACCTACTGCGTGCCGCTCCTTGCGGGCCTTTACTGGCGAGGAGCCACCCGGGAAGGTGGCATCGCCAGCATGGTTGTGGGGATGGCTGGTGCCGTGGTATTTGGCTACATACACCGGTACGTTACCCCACTGCCAGTCCACTTCAGCTTCTTTGCCTTTATAGCCTCGGCCGTGGCCATGGTGATTGTAGGCCTGCTGACCCGGAAGACCAACCCCGAAGTGCTCGACGCTACGGAGACTGGAATGAGGTTCTAAACCTCAAGGGGGGTGCCCCTAGGGCACCCCCCGCCCCATTTCCCCGTCCTCTTGGCTCTCTGTACTCCCACAGTTGGCATAATCCGGTTTTTGCCCCCATATCTTTCTTGTGGAGAGGGGGCTGGAACCTGATGGCCGGGCTGCCAAACGCCCAGACAGCCACAATCACCAGAGAGGGATGGGACATCCTTGCCTCGTGCATCCTTCCCATCTTGCCAGAACATCTCAGGGCTCTCCTGTCGGGCCTTCCACCGCACACCTACGCTACTCTAGAGGAGATCAGGCTGTCCGTGGGCGCCCCGCTATTCCTCACGGTGGGCTCCGGGGATTACCTGGTCTCCCCGGAGGGGCGCCTCGTGAAGACCCCCGAGGAGGCCTACCACGTGACCAAGGGCGATGTGGCGCAGGCCTTTGAGCTGGTGACAGGTTCATCTGTCTATGCTTGGGAGGAAGAGATCGCCAGCGGCTTCCTCACGCTTCCCGGAGGCCACAGGGTGGGCATAGCTGGCACGGCGGTCCTTGAGAGGGGGGCCGTCAAGACCCTCAAGTACATTTCCGGCCTTAACCTCAGGCTTGGCCGGGAGGTGAAGGGGGCGGCCGACGTGGTCCTTCGCCACATACTCAATGCTGGCGCCATCAGTAACACCCTGGTGGTGTCGCCACCGCGCTGTGGCAAGACCACCCTCCTCAGGGATGTTGTCCGCCAGGTTTCCCATGGGGTGCCATCCCTGGGTCTCCGCGGCCTCAGGGTGGGATTGGTGGATGAGCGCTCGGAGATAGCATCCAGCTACCAGGGCCAGCCCCAGAAGGATGTAGGCCCCAGGACAGACGTGCTGGACCGGTGCCCCAAGGCGGCGGGCATCATGATGCTCATCCGGTCCATGTCACCGGAGGTGGTGGCCACGGACGAGATCGGGAGCCCACGGGACGCCGAGGCCATCGAGGAGGCCCTCTCGGCAGGGGTGCGGATCCTGGCCAGCGCCCATGCGTCCGGCGTGGAGGACATAGCTGCCAGGCCCGGGCTCAAACCCGTTGTGGCGACTGGCGCCTTTGATAGGTTCCTGGTACTCTCCCGGAACACGGGGCCAGGTACCCTGGAGGAGGTCATCGACGGGAACCTGAGGTGCCTCTGGAGGCGAAGGCCAGAGAGGGTGATGTCCCGGTGATCCTACGCATCTTGGGGAGTCTCCTGGTGGTGGCAGCCCTGTCGGTACTGGGGGAGGTGGGGGCGGCAAGCCTGCGGGAACGCACAGCTACGCTGCGGAGGCTCCAGTCCGCCTTGGAGATCCTCCAGACAGAGATCAGTTTCCTCAAGACCCCCCTCCCGGAAGCCCTGCGCCGTGTGGGACAGCTAACCGGGGGGGCCGTGGCGGAGTTCTTCATCGCTGCCGGGCGCCGCATTCAGGACTCCGGCTTACCTGCGGAGAGGGGCTGGCGGGAAGCCCTTGAAGAGTTCAGCGCCTCTACCTCCTTGACCGCCGAGGATTCCGAAGTCCTCCGGGGCCTAGGGAAGACCCTGGGGATCTCCGACCGTCTAGACCAGTCAAGGCACCTCGACCTTGCCCGGGAACGGCTGGCAGCCCTGGAGGCCCAGGCCCGAGAGGACGAGGCACGGAACTCGCGCATCTACCGTTACCTGGGGATCCTCTCCGGTCTTGCCCTGGTCCTGCTCCTCCTATGAAAGTAGCAGGGGGTGCTCCCTTGAACGTAGACCTCATATTCAAGATCGCCGGGGTCGGCATTATCGTAGCAGTGCTTCACACCGTAATGAAACAGGCCGGCAAGGAGGAGCATGGCTACCTCATAACCCTGGTGGGCGTGGTCATAGTCCTCGCCATGGTGGTGCAGGTCGTAAGCGATCTCTTCAACACGGTGAAGACCATGTTCAACCTCTACTAGGGGGACTGGAATTGGACCTAGGCCAGATCCTTGGCATCTGCCTGGTATCCCTGGTGTTTGTCGTGGTGCTGAGACACCAGAGGCCGGAGATGGCCGTAATACTCAGCGTGGCCACGGGCGTTATGGTCATCCTCCTCCTGGTGGGGAGGATCGGGTTCCTGTACAGGTTCATGGCAGACCTGGGTGTAAAAGCGGGCATAGACCTGGGCTACCTGAGCACCATCCTGAGGATTATCGGCATCGCCTACATCGCGGAATTCGCTGCCCAGATCTGCCGGGATGCCAAGGAAGAGGCCATGGCAGCCAAGGTGGAACTAGCGGGGAAGATTCTCATCCTGGTGCTGGCTGTGCCCATTGTCGGGGCGGTCCTGGAGGTAATCACCGGGCTCCTGTTCTGAGGGGATGGTCGTGTGAGACTGAGAAGCCTGTGGCTGGTGCTCATTCTCCTGCTCTTGCTGCATGGCCCGGCCTCGGCCGGGGATGTGGGGGAAGACCTCATACAGCGGCAGCTGGCTGACGTGGAGGTCGAAGAGCTGGAGAAGGTCTTCAAAGAGATGAGCCGCGACCTGGGGGAATACGTGCCGGAGAACCTGGGTCAGGTGGTCAGGGACGTGGTGGGGGGAAGGCCGCTAGTCAACCCCAAGGCCCTCCTGGAGGGACTCGGCCGCTACTTCTTCGGGGAGGTCAGCCATAACCTGAACCTCCTGGGGAAGCTGGTGATCCTGGCGGTGGTGTGCACCCTCCTGTCCACGATACAGTCGGCATTCGAGAGTGAGGCCGTGGCCAGTCTCGCCCACGCCATTTCCTTCATGGCCATCGCCCTGCTGGCCCTGGGAAGTCTCACCCAGGCGGTCTCCGTGGTCAGGGGAGCCGTGAAGGAGCTTACCAGCCTCATGCTGGCGCTCCTTCCCACCCTGGCAGTTCTGGTGGCGGGCATGGGGGCACCGGTGTCCGCGGGGCTACTGCACCCGGCCCTGATCTTTGTGGTCAATACCGTGGGGGTCATCGTGGCGGACTACGTGATCCCGGTGCTCTACGTGGCGGCCATCCTGGATGTGGCCAGCTATTTCTGCGGCAGTTTCAAGGTGTCGGGTCTGGTGGGGCTTCTGAGACAGGCTGCGGTAGTGGTCATGGGGCTGTCCTTCTCCGCCTTCCTGGGTTTCGTCATGGTGAACAAGGTAGCAGGCGAGGTCACCGACAGCATGGTGCTGAGGTCCACGAAGTTCCTATCCACGTCCTTTATACCCGTGGTGGGGAAGATGTTCTCTGATGCAGTGGAGGTCGTCTTCTCCTCCAGTCAGCTCCTGAGAAACGCCGTGGGCCTGGCGGGTGCCCTGGGGGTGTTCTTCGTGGTGGCCCTTCCCCTCCTGAAGGTACTCTCCTTCATCGCCATCTACCGGCTGGCGGCCGCCGCCGTCCAGCCCATAGGTGCAGAAAGGGTTGCCTCGTGTCTCCAGAGTATCGCGGCGTCCCTCACCATATTCTGGGTAGCCCTGGCTGTGGTGTCCCTCATGTGCTTCATCGGCCTGACGTTCCTAATAGGGGTTGCCAGGCCCTTCTAGGAGGGGGTTTTCTTGCCGGGTGTCATAGAAGGCCTCAAAGAATGGGCCCGGGATATAGTGTTCATCCTGGTCCTGGCGGGCATCCTCGAGCTCCTCTTGCCTAGCGGTTCCACCAGGAAGTACGTGAAGGTGGTGATGGGCCTTATCGTGGTCCTGGTGGTCCTGAACCCGGTACTGTCTTTGGTGAAGGGTTCCTTGCCGGTGTGGGAGGATCTGGCAGTCTCCGGCCTCCAGGAGCCAGGAGCCCCCGCTACTATGCCGGCGGGAACGGAAGAGGCGGTGGCTGCCGCCTTCGCCCAGGAGCTCCAGAAAGAGATCGAGGAGACCGCCGTTTCCCTGGGGGCCTCCAGTGCTTCCGCCCGTGTGGAGGTGGGCAGGGACAGCCAGGGCCGCTGGGAACTATCCTCGGTGCACCTTGAGGTCAGGGGGACTTTCGGGTGGGGTGCCAAACCGGTGGAGCCAGGCGAGCTCAGGGTCTACGAGGAGCAGGCAGAGGAGGCGCTACGGAGGGTCCTAGAGGAGAGGTATGGGTTTTTTCCCGAGAGGATAGGTGTAACCTTCATCAGTGAGTGAAGGGGAGGGAGGTCCTTGATCAACCTGGGCCATAACCGGCTGAAGATATCCCGAAACCTCTTGGCCCTAGCGGTCTTGGGGGTGGCCCTGCTGATCGCTGGTAGCTACATGGGGCCCAAGGCCAAAGAGCCACCCAAGGTGCCTGAGGCCCCGGTGGTCTCCGAGGGCCTGGAGGGCTACGAGGCTCGCCTCGCACGGGATCTGGAAGGGGTGCTTTCCCAGGTGGAGGGGGCGGGCCAGGTGGTGGTCACCGTGTCACTGAAGGCCGGGCCAGAAGCCCAGATGGCAGGGAACGAGACGCGCACCGAGCGCAAGACCGAGGAGCGAGACGCGTCAGGGGGGGTGAGGGTGACCACGGAGACCAACGAGCAACTCCAGCTGGCCATGGCCCGGCCGGGAGGGGCAGGTGAAAGCCCCATCGAGGTGCGGACCCTCAGGCCGGAGGTCGGGGGTGTGCTGGTGGTGTGTGACGGGGCCCGAGATCCCCAGGTAAGAGTGAGCATCGGCCAGGCGGTCCAAACACTCCTGGACATCCCGGCCCACAGGGTTATGGTTCTTCCGAGAAAGGGGGGTAAGAGCAGTGTTAAGTAGCATAGTTCTGAGAAGGCAGGCCCTGTTGCGCTTTGGGCTATTTGTCCTCCTGGCGGCGGCGCTCACTGTGTATGTGGGCCTGAAGAGAGCAAAGATGGAGGAGGGAAGTGCCCTCGAGCCACCCCAGGCTGAGGAGGAGTCCCTGGAAGACGCGGCCGAGACCATGCTCCTAGCACCCAAGGCAGACTTCTTCAGCGACTCCCGCCTAGAGAGGGAGAGGGCTGCCAGCCGCGAGACCGAGGTGCTCCAGGCCATCGCTGCGGATCCGGGCAGCGATACCCAGGTGCGGGAGGAAGCCGAGAGGCGGCTGATGAAGATCACCCGGGACCTCCGGCTGGAGACTCAGATCGAGGGCCTCCTACGCTCCAAGGGGTTTGAGGATGCCCTGGCCTTCATAACCGCTGAGGGGGTCATCATCACAGTGATGGCTGAGAGTCTCGAACCCAAGCAGGTAGCCCAGGTGGCCGATATCGCCATGAACTGCCTTGGGATTGGGGCGGAGCAGGTAAACATAATAGCAAGGCCCGAGTGATGCCCATTGCTGCCAGGGAGCTCGGGGGGCCTGGGCCCCGGGGGGGCTGCCGTGCCCCTGTGGAAGGGGCCTGGGCGCGGTAGGTTTGTGTTCCCAACGGGTATTCGCTATAATAAGAGGCGGATGAGGAGGAGGTGAGCACCTTGACGGAACAGACAGGGCGCGAGGGGGTCCATCTGGACACTGCCACCAGCGTCAAGATCTCCGATGATGTGGTATCCGTCATCGCAGGCATTGCCGCGACAGAGGTAGAGGGAATAGTGGGCATGGCCGGCGGCATAGTGGGGGACATATCCGAGATCCTCGGCAAGAAGAACCTGTCCAAGGGCGTCAAGGTGGATGTGGGCAAGCGTGAGGCGGCCCTGGACCTCTTCGTGATAACCCGGTATGGGGTGCGGATACCAGAAGTGGCCTACCGAGTCCAGGAAAAAGTCAAGCAAGCTGTGGAGAGCATGACCGGCCTCAGGGTAGTTGAGGTGAACATTCATGTCCACGGCGTAGCCTTCCAAGAGGGGAGAGACGTGGAGTGATGGGCATCCCTGACAGGATACTCCTAGCCCTTTACGCGATGGTGCTGGCGGCAGTCTCCCTGGCCCTTTTCATTGTGAGTCTCGGTTGGACAACCCCTCTCGAACGACTCCTTTTGCTACTAAGAAACCCTGGCGGCAGGATGGCCCTGGGCCTGAGTTCCCTGGTCTTCCTGGCGGTGAGCCTGAGGTTCCTCTACTTCGGCTTCAGGAGGAAGTACCCCTCGAGAGCAATCATCCACGAGACCCCCCTGGGCGAGATCAGGGTTTCCCTGGGGGCCGTGGAGAACCTGGTGAAGAAGGTGGCCCGGCAGATCCACGGCGTTAGGGACGTCAGGGCCTCTGTGGCCAGCACCTCCGAGGGGATTGCTGCCGACATCCGGGCATGGGTTAGCCCGGACGTGAGCGTCCCCGAGGTGTCCGAGGACATCCAGAAATCCGTTGGGGAGTACGTGAAGAACGTGGTGGGAGTTGGGGTTCGAGAGGTAAGGGTTCTTGTGGAGAACATTACTACGGAGGCCCGCCGGGCCCGAGTGGAATAGGGAGCGAGGTCAGGTGGTCTGGGTTTCAAGGGAAGCGATGAGGGAGATATGGGAGAACCATCGCTACAAGCTCCTGGGGGCCTCGATAGGACTGGTGTTCTCGGTCCTGGTCATGACCATCGGACTCCTCTGGACCTTCTTCGTGGCAGTGTGTGTGTTCATCGGCTATCAGGTGGGAAAACGCATGGACGAGGAAAAGGAAAACCTCGCTGACATCCTGGAGCGCTACCTGCCCCATGGCCGCGGGTGACTTGGAGTGACGACTAGCGGGGCCATGCAGGGTCCCTTACGGGGTAGGTCTAGTGAGCAGAAGAGCAGGCCGCGACTGGGCGGTGAGAGCCCTTTATCAAGTGGATATGGTCAAGGAGGATCCCTCTAAGGCCCTGGCCTGGGGCCGGGAGGAATTGTCCGAAACCGCCATGGAATTTGCGGAAACCCTCCTATTGGGGGTAGTTGCCCACCTGAAGGAGATAGACGACGCCTTGGCAGAGGCGTCCCGGGACTGGGACCTGGGACGGATGCCTGCCATGGACCGGAACGTTCTACGGGTAGCCGCCTACGAGGTGCTTTTTTCCAAGGACACCCCGGAGGCCGCAGCCATCAATGAGGCGGTGGACCTAGCCAAGGCCTACGGCACCGAAGACTCCGGGCGCTTTGTCAACGGTGTACTGGCTAGTCTGGTTTCGAAAAAGGGAAAGCCCGGTCCAGTGTCGAAGTGAAGCCTGTCGAAGCTGATATGGCTTCCTTAATTTGTGTTATGGTTCAAGGGTTTGCCAAGGCAAGATGTAGACAAGAAGATCACCATGGCGAGGAGAGGAAGAAGAAGTGTTCGAGATCTCGATTAAGAGGACACTGACACCAGTGACCAAACTCTTCGTGGTAAGGGCGCCACTGGTGGCACGAAAGGCGGAGGCAGGCCAGTTCGTCATCGTTCGAATGGGTGAGAGGGGTGAGCGGGTTCCCCTGACCATTGCTGACTTCGACCGCGAGGCCGGCACCCTGACCATAGTGTTCCAGGAGGTGGGGAAGACCACCAAGATGCTGGGGGCCTTGCAACAGGGTGACTGCCTGACGGACCTGGTTGGACCCCTGGGTGTTCCCGCGGAGCTGCCTGAGAAGGGCAGGGTCTTGGTGGCGGGCGGCGGCGTGGGCGTGGCACCCCTGCTGCCGAAGGTCAAGGCCATGCACCAGCGGGGTGTAGATGTGGTGTCGATAATAGGCGCGAGGTCCGCTGACCTCATCATCCTGGAGGATGAAATGACCGCGGTCTCCAGCAAGGTCTACATTGCCACGGATGACGGCTCCCGGGGTCTCCATGGCTTTGTTAGCGACCTTATCAAGAAGCTCCTGGACGAAGATGAGAAGTTCGACGAGATTGTCGCTGTGGGGCCGCTCCCCATGATGAGAGCCTGCGTGGAGACAACCCGCCCCTACGGGCTAAAGACATGGGTGAGCCTGAACCCCATCATGGTGGACGGCACCGGCATGTGCGGTGCCTGCCGTGTTACCGTGGGTGGCGAGACCAGGTTTTGCTGTGTGGATGGGCCTATGTTTGATGGGCATGAGGTGGACTTCAAAGAGGCTATGACTAGATCCCTGATGTACCAGGAGGAAGAGCGCCAGGCGATGAACACATGCTGCTGTTCGGGAGGGGGTGACTGCCGGTGAGCAAGACGCCTAGGCAAGAGATGCCCCGGCAGCGGCCTGAGGACCGGGTTCAGAACTTCAACGAGGTTGCGCTGGGTTTTGACGAGGAGATGGCCAAGAAGGAGGCTTCCCGGTGCATCCAGTGCAAGAAACCCCTGTGCGTGCCGGGTTGCCCTGTGAACGTACAGATTCCCCAGTTTATCGAGATGATACACGAAGGCGACTATGCCGGCGCAGGAGAGAAGATCAAGGAGACCAACAGCCTGCCCGCGGTGTGCGGCAGGGTGTGCCCACAGGAGGAGCAGTGTGAGAAGACCTGTGTCCTGGGGAAGAAGGGCGAGCCCGTCGCCATCGGCCGCCTGGAGCGCTTTGCCGTGGACTACCAGCGAAAGGCTGGACTCAAGCCCCCTTTGAAGCCAGAACCTGTGGGGCAGAAGGTTGCCATCGTGGGCTCCGGCCCCGCCGGGCTGACCTGTGCGGGTGACCTAGCAAAGCTGGGTTACCAGGTCACCATGTTTGAGGCCCTTCACGCCCCCGGTGGCGTGCTGGTTTATGGGATTCCCGAGTTCCGCCTGCCCAAACAGATCGTGGCAGAAGAGGTGGAGTACGTAAAAAGCCTTGGTGTAGAGCTGGTACTCAATGCCATAGTGGGAAGGACTCTCACCGTAGACGACCTTTTCGCTGGCGGTTATGAGGCGGTCTTCCTGGGTACCGGTGCAGGCCTTCCCAAGTTCATGGACATCCCTGGTGAGAACCTCATGGGGGTCTACTCCGCCAACGAGTGGCTCACCAGGACCAACCTTATGAAGGCATACCTGTTCCCGGTGTATGATACCCCCATCAAGTGCGGGAAGCGCGTGGCGGTGATAGGGGGAGGCAACGTGGCCATGGACTCCGTGCGCTGTGCCCTGAGGCTGGGCGCGGAGGAAGCCCACATTGTCTACAGGCGCTCCGAGGTGGAGATGCCGGCAAGGCTCGAAGAGGTGGAGAATGCCAAAGAGGAAGGGGTCATCTTCGAGATGCTCACCCTTCCCGTAAGGATACTAGGGGATGAGAAGGGCTGGGTCAAGGGGCTCGAGTGCGTCCGGATGGAGCTGGGCGAGCCTGATGCCTCCGGTCGCCGCCGTCCCGTTCCCCGCAAGGGCTCGGAGTTCATCATGGAGGTGGACACCATGGTCATGGCCTTGGGAACAAGCCCGAACCCCATTTGCGCCAGGACCACCCAGGGACTCCAGGTCCACAGCTGGGGTGGCCTCATCGTGGATGAGTCAACAGGGCTCACCACCCGGCAGGGGGTCTACGCCGGGGGTGACGCGGTTACGGGCTCGGCAACAGTGATCCTGGCCATGGGGGCCGGTAAGGCTGCCGCCCAGGCCATGGACGAGTATCTCAAGACTAAGAGGTAGCGAACCGGGGCCCGGTGACCACCAGCATGGGGGCCCAAAACACCATAGATAGGGTCAAGGGCGAGGCGTGGCGAAAGAAGGGATCCCTTGGAAGGAATCCTGGAGGTCATCGAAATAACCAGGATGGTCAAGGGCAAGCTGGAGGGCGACGACGCCTTGAGGGGTGTGCGCGTGCGCGGAGAGCTCTCCAACTTCAGGGTTCACACCTCAGGCCATACCTACTTCACCCTGAAGGACCAGTTTTCCGCCCTCCGGTGCGTGATGTTCCGCTCCCGGAGGGCCTATCTTTCCCTCTTATGCAGGGACGGGGACGCCGTGGTAGCCACCGGGTCCCTGGGGGTATATGAGCGCGACGGGGCATACCAGCTGTACGTCGAGGCGCTGGAGCTGGATGGTGCGGGAGCCATCAAGGAGGAATACGAGCGGCTGAAGGCTCGCCTGGAGGCTGAAGGCCTCTTTCACTCGTCCCGTAAAAGACCCCTTCCCATGCTCCCCCGGAAGGTGGGCGTGGCTACTTCGCCGACAAGCGCTGCCCTGAGAGACATCATTTCTGTTGCCAGACGGCGCTATCCCAACTGCCACCTGGTGCTCGCGCCTGTCCAGGTCCAAGGGGACAGCGCTCCCGCCAGCATCCATAGGGCCTTGGTCTCGCTGAACCAGGTCGACGGAGTGGACGTCATCATCGTGGGCAGGGGCGGCGGTAGCCAGGAGGACCTCGGTGCCTTTGACTCGGAGGAGGTGGCCCGCGCGGTGTTTTCCTCGCGGGTCCCGGTGATATCCGCCGTCGGTCACCAGACCGACACCACCCTGGCTGACCTGGTGGCTGACGCCAGGGCTCCGACACCATCGGCAGCGGCGGAGATGGCCCTGCCGGAGAAGGCGCACCTTCTCTCAGGCCTGGGAGGCCTCAAGAGGCGGCTGGCGATGGCCCTGGAGAGACGACGCTCTCTGCTGAGGGGGCGGTGGGAGGGCCTAGCCCGGAGCCCTGCACTCTCCAGGCCCATGGATCGAATAAACCAGAGGCGGCAGCAGCTTGACGACCTGTCCACCCGAATGGAACGGGCCATGGTCAACCTGCTGGGAAGGAAGACCTCCAGGAGCTCGGAGATGGCCGCGAGGCTCCAGGCGCTTAGCCCCTTAGCGGTGCTCGCCAGGGGGTACTCCATCACCCTGCTGGAACCAGGGCGGAGACTCCTGGGCAGTGTCTCCCAGGCGTCCGCCGGGGATGGTGTTGCCGTAGTCCTGAGGGATGGCGAGGTTCACTGTGAGGTGATCGAGGTAATTCCCAAGAAGGAAAAAGGGGTGGATGGCCATTGAAGAGGGCGCTGGAAGAGAGAGGCGGCATGACCTTCGAGGAGGCCCTCTCCAGGCTAGAGGAAGTGGTGAGGCGGCTTGAGACATCCGAGATTGGCCTGGACGAATCCCTGGCGCTCTTCCAGGAGGGCATGGCCCTCTCGCGACTGTGCCATGGGAGGCTGGAGGAGGCAGAGAGAAAGATAGAGAAGGTGCTGGCTGAGGGGCAGCGCATCCTGACGGTTACCGCCCCGGAGCTTGAGGAGAAACCGTGAAGATACCTGCTTCCTCACGGGGGTGTAGGGATGGAATTCGAGACTGCGTGGGGGCGCCTCAGGCTCCTGGTAGACCAGGGCCTGGAGGGATCCCTGTCAATCCAGGGGCAGAGGGGATGTCCAGACGCGCTCCTTGCTGCCATGCGCCACGCGCTCATGGGTGGAGGTAAGAGGCTGAGGCCCGTCCTGTGCCTGGCCTCTTCTGAGGCCTGCGGGGTTAAGGCAGCGGCGGTGTTACCGGCTGCGCTGTCCCTGGAAATGGTTCACGCCTATTCCCTGGTCCACGATGACCTCCCCTGCATGGACAATGCGGAGATCCGGAGGGGCCTACCCACTGTGCACAAGGCGTACGGAGAGGCCACAGCGGTGCTGGCTGGGGATGCCCTGCTCACGCTGGCCTTCGAGGTGCTGTCTGAGAAGGCCCGGGAGGCGAAGGGGGCATGGCCTGGGATCATCTTGGAACTGGCCAGGGCGGCAGGGTGTACAGGCATCATCGCAGGCCAGGTTGCAGATGCCACCCCCTGTCCGGTTAGCAGGGAGTTTCTCCTGGAGGTCCACCGGAAGAAGACCGGTGCTCTATTCCAGGCGGCGGCTCGGATGGGGGCTATGGCTGCTGGTGCCTCGCCGGAAACCCTGTCCCTCCTGGGGCAGTACGGGATGGAGACGGGGAGGGCCTACCAGCTGCTGGATGACCTGGCGGACTTTACCGATTCCGAGGGCCTCAATGCCGTCAGGGTCATTGGCCGCAAGGAGACCCTGGCCATGGCCAGGGTCTCCCTAGACAGCGCTCGTGCCTGTCTTGAGCCGCTGGGGGAAAGAGCAAGAGTGCTATCTGGCCTCCTTGACAGCCTTATTCGGGGATCCCCAGGTCAGCCGCTGTGAAGCGAGACAGGGCTGTCGCCCCTGGCGATTGAAGGTCAGAATACCTGGGAGCAGGGGGGTGTCAAGGGTCCGTTAACGAAGCGCCAGTTGACGTTAGGACATCATGACTATCGGTCTTGTTCGAGCCATGTGCGTTGCAGAAGACCGGCAGGTTAAGCATGGGTGATAGTAGAGGGAAGAAAGGCTTTTACCCGACGGGATAGTGCATACGCGGGGTTTTTTGTCATGGATAGGGATGGTTTTATAAGACCGACCCCAGGTGAAACCAGGTGATGCTGCCCTCATTGTGTTGGGAAGTGACGTTTGGAGACAAAACCCCTGACAGGAGGGAGGACCACCCATGGCAATTATGCCGCAGGGGCGGCTGTTTGGGTGGGAGGAGATTGAGGGGCTTGGCGAGAGGAGTATTCTAGATACCGCTCTCCCGCCCAGAAGTCGGTATCGAGTGCAAGCGGCGGCTTGCATTGCTAGGTGTACCACTCACTGAACACCCCTTACCCCAATCACACCTTCATCCTCCTCCCCCAAGCCATTATTAAGGCCGCTTAGGGCTACTACCCTTAATCGTATCGGTACATCGCAAATGCCTCTCCCAGCATTGGTGTTGACACCTTCCAGGTCTTGGCCTAACCGGTTGTGTCTTTCGCCGGGAGGTGGGTCGATTCTCCTCCGGTGATCCTGAGTCATTCTATGCCAGCAACAACACCGAAACGCAGGGTTCACCGTGAAGGTGCTGGTCCCTCGGCGCTTCCACAATAGAGTCTAAGCACCCGAATTGGGAGTCTCCCTGCGAGTGGTTGGAGGTCAACCCAGGGTCGCTACCGGAGAGACTGGGCGCTTCGCTCGCAAGATGTGTAATTCCTAAGGTGAGGCAGGAGTCTAGGCCCCCGGGAGAATTCCACGGGGAGAGTAAGGGGAAAGAAGGAATAATTAGGCAATAGACGCATAGTGAAAACATTAAATAAAGAGGCGCTAGACGCAACATTGCTGATCCATTCGCCGTAGTGCGCGGCCGGTTTGGCGCTAAAGCAAGGGAACTGGAAGGCCTGCTTGGCCCGGAAGCCCTGTCGTGTATCCAACGCTGCTGCAATTCTCAAGGTGGGCATTGTTCGCCGGTGGACACAAGCGGTTGCGAAGTCTTCCCGCCGGAGGAGGTGTTGCAGGATCAGAGGAGGGAAGTGCAGCCTATGACCTTGACGCCGCCCAAGAAGGCACCCGTGATGTCGCTGTCATCTCTTGACCGGCGGCGCCTGCGCCGGGGATCTGTGCGATAGACAGAGGTCATGCTCCACCATCAGGCCAAACCTCAAGGGCCAGTATCTCCCTTTGGGACGCAGGGAGGGAACAACCGAGTGGCAAGTCCATACGTCAACGTGGCTCAGATGAGTTATTGCTGTGCTCTGGGAGCCTCGGAAGGACAGACAAGGGGAGGGTTCAAGAGACATGAAAAGGAGTATTGCGCTGGCAGTGGTGCTCTTGACGGTGTTCAGCTTATTCGCGCTGGGCGGGTGTGGGGAAAGGGCCAAGACCGAGCCGCCAGCTGAAACCAGTGATGGCGGCCCTGAGTGGCCCAGCCAGTCCGAGGTGATTGCCGCTATTGACGCGATGATCGCTGATTTCAACGAAAAGGAATATGACCTGGATCAGGCCATCGCTGAACTTCAGAAGGTCATTCCAAAGCCCGAAGGGTATCCTGCTCGCTCCATCGAGTATGTCATTCCCTGGGGTGAAGGCGGGGGCTCGGACAGCTACGCAAGGCACATCGGCCAGGACGCCGCGAAGATTATGGGCGTAAGCATAGTCTACAACAATATGCCCGGCGGCGGCGGTGAGATCGGCCTGGCCTACCTGCTTACCCAACCGGCGGACGGCTACACGATTTATGGGGCCATCGCTAACCAGACCATCAACGACGCCTTGGGTACCCAGCCTCACTCCTTCACCAATGATACGGATTTCATCATCCGAAACCAGGGCGCCACCGAGATCTACTGGGTCCGCGCGGATAGCCCCTTCAAGACCATCCAAGACGCCTTCGACTACGCCAAGGCCAACCCCGGCCGGCTAACCATCTGTGGCGCGGGAGCAGGCGGGGATGATGAGTTCCGGATCGCATCCCTTTCCAAAGAACTGGGCACTGACATCATCTACGTGCCCTATGACAAGGTCGGGGAGCGGACAACCAGTCTCCTCGGTGGACATGTGGATATCATGCACGAGACAGCGGGCACGGTAATCGATCTCTACAAGAACGGCGACATCCGCCCCCTGGCTTATGGTGGTAGCATCGTCTTCAATGAGATCGATCCCAGTATCCCCTGTATAGCCGACCTGGGTTTCAGCGTCCCTGTGGGTCGCTGGCGCGGCATGGTTACCGTTAAGGGGACTGACCCTAAGATCATTGACTACCTGCACAACTCCTTTTACGCAGCCTCCAAGCTGCCCTACTACGCTGAGTATGAGGTAGAATTCTTCCAGCATCTGCCCAAGGCGTACCTGAACTCGGAGGAGTTCGAGGAATACGCGAAGCACGAAGTGGAAGGGCTGCGTGATCTGGCCAAGGAACTGGGCTACATCTCGGACTAGGAGAGGGGAAGGCATCCCCTTCCCCCTTTTAGTCACATCCCCTTTCGTGCTGGCCAATAAGCCCAGAGGTGGTGAACGATCGTGCTGAAGATCATGGAAACCCTGGACGACCTGATGATAAAGTGGCGAAGATACGGGGAGTTGACCGTAGCGGCAGTTCTCTTGGTCTTCTTCCTGGGGGCGCGGCTGTTCATCGGTGAGTTCATAAACCTGCAGGTCAAGAAGTGGCGATTCGTGAGCCCCGCCTTTTGGCCGGGCTGGACCCTGCTGATCGGAGCCGTCCTCGCCGCTGTGCTGCTATATGGCGCTTACAGGAAGATTAAAGACAAGCAAGCCTGCGAATCGCCTGAGACTCAAGAGAACGGGCGCTACCTTGTCGAGGAGACGGAATCCAGCCTACGGGGGGGACTTCTGAAAGACGGCCGGGCACTCTCCCCGCGGGAACTCGAGGCCCCGGAGGCCGCATCGAAAGCCCAGGAGGAGCAACCTACCTCCCGGGAGCTTGTGCGTTTTGTTCTCATCGTGGGACTGTCTTTTATCTACCTGTATCTCATTCAAATAATGGGGTTTATCACCAGTACCGCCTTGTTCGGTTTCGCCTACCTCTTCCTGCTGAGAGAGCGGCGAGCCTTAGTGCTGGTCATCACGCCGTTGGCCATGGTCGCGGTTATTCTGGTGGTCTTCACCAAAGTCCTGGTAGTATCCGTACCGCGCGGAATCGGATTCTTTCGGGATGTGAGTAACCTATTCTACTAGCAGGCTGCCAGGCCACCCTGTTCCCTGGCATCATGTGAACTGGCGGTGCCGTTCCGGTCGTAGTCTGGGGAAACCCGGCTTCTAAGGGCATCAAGCGCAAGGCAGGAGGGATCTTCATGTTAGAGTTCTTCTACATTGGCCTGCAGACCACCGTTATGTGGGTGAACCTTCTGGCCATCGCTCTAGGGGTGGTCATCGGGCTCATCTTCGGCGCTATTCCAGGTTTGAGCGGGGTGACCGCTGTCGGCCTCCTGGTTCCCTTTACCTATGGCATGTCCCCTGTAACTGGACTATTGCTGATGATAGGAGTCTACTGTGCCGCTACCTACGGAGGCTCCATCAGCGCCATCCTCTTCAATATGCCTGGAGACGTCATGGCGGCGGCCACGGTTATCGACGGCTACCCAATGACCCTGAAGGGAGAAGCCCAACGTGCCCTGGCTATGGCCATCTTCGCCTCTTTTGTGGGCGGCATCATTGGCACCGTGATTCTGAGCCTGGTAGCACCCCAGTTCGTAAAGGTGGCCCTGACCTTTGGCTCGCCAGAGTATTTCGCCCTTGCCATGCTTGGATTGGCCATAGTAGGCAGCATTGGGGCTAAGTCCCAGGTAAAGGCACTCCTCGGGGTAACCTTCGGACTATGGCTTTCTACCATCGGCCTGGACCCGGTCTCTGGGATCTCCCGCTTCACCTTGGGCAATGCAATGCTGCAGGCCGGGATCGGGTTCATTCCGGCCATTATCGGCTTCTTCGCTTTTTCGGAGATCTTTGCCCGCCTGTATGACAAGCACATTAACAAGGACTTTGACCCCAAGGTGATCAAGGATGCAAGGATCCTGAACTTCCCACCAAGGCGAGATATCACGGAGAACGCCGGAACCATACTGCGTTCCTCCCTGCTGGGCAATTTCGTCGGGATTCTGCCCGGAGCGGGCGCGACCATCGCCGCTTTCCTCGGCTACGGCATGGCGGCCCGTTTCTCTAAGCGGCGCCAGGATTTCGGCACAGGCATCGTCGAGGGGATAGCCGCCCCCGAGTCCGCCAATAATGCAGCTGTGGGTGGGGCCATGGTGCCCCTGCTGACTCTGGGCATTCCAGGGAGCGCCACAACCGCGGTGATGCTTAGTGTCATGATCCTCCATGGCCTGCGGCCGGGTCCCCTCCTCTTCCAGCGAATGCCCGACCTCACCTACTCCGTCTTCGTGGGCATGTTTCTAGCGAACGTCGTAATGCTTGTCTTTGGCATGTTCTTCGTGCGCTTCCTGATACGGCTCCTCCTTGTGCGCTTCGAGGTGCTGAGCCTTTTCATTTTCGTATTCTGCGTCTTTGGGGCCTTTTCCATCTACAATCGGTTTGTGGATGTGTGGGTGATGTTTGCCTGTGGCATCCTTGGCTTCTTCGCCAAGAAATTCGACTTTTCCATCGCTGCCATTATCCTGGGCCTAGTCCTCGGGAGCATCGCGGAAAACGGTTTTGTCAACGGCATATCCGTGACCCGGGGGGATTTCGGGGCCTTTTTCATCCGTCCCATCACCTTGATCATCCTAGTGTTCTCTGTTCTCTTCCTGATCACGCCCTTCCTGCTTGACTTCATTCGATGCCGGAAGGAGATAGCCGCTCGGAAAGTCGCCGTTTAACACATCTGGGTGTGAGCGGGTGACTAATCACCGCCCGCTCAACTAAACTTTGGTGACAGTGACGCCCCCCTGCCCACCCGGTGCCCACCCGGTGTGCTGGGGTGGGTGGGGGAGTGGCTGCTGCTTGCCCATTTCAGCCCCCTTGCTCACCCAGTACGCCCCCAAGATAAGGAGTGGCGCTGGGTCAAGTTGGGCCAAAGCATTCATTCCTACCGTTTATTGCCTCACAGACTTGTCGTGTACCCAAGTGACGCGGAGACCCCGTTGCATCAAGCAAAAAAGTACTTGAAAGTTTGGGGTGCACGACAATCTTATGAGTAAATAATTGGCAATTCCACTTTAGAGAACCTACCGGAGGCTATTCGGCCGATAGCGAGCCCAGAATTCGTCAAATCTGCCGCTGAGCAGGCAGCAGCGCAAGGC
>JBFMCS010000055.1 GCA_040754315.1 Bacillota bacterium | reverse complement strand
ACTGGCCGGAGTGGGTTCACGGACAGTCTAAACGGGCGTGGACGGGATGTAAGACTTTTCGGAGCAATCCTGGATGAAGCGTCAAAATTGGCCGAAGAGAGGCGGCCTTCCAAACTTGCGATTTAGGTAGGTTTGGTAAACCAGGCAGAACTCCTCGAGAAGACGTCTCCCCTGAGATCCCACTTTGTATATGCGCGCCCACACTGTGAGAGAGACCTCCTGGACACGACTTTCGCAGGGAAGGCCTCACCCCGCCTGAAGGTGCAGCTGGTGCCTGGAGCAACGTAGCAGGTGGTCCTGGACCTGATTTGACACTGGCTAAAGGCCGGGGATATACTCACCTCAACGAGGAAAGAACATGGTAGGCAGGGAAAGTACCTTGTGGAAAAATCCAGTGACCCGGTGCCTCCTGTGGCTTCTGGGGGGGCTCGCGCTAGTGGTACTCTTCTACGTACTACACCCATCTTGAGTTGCCGTGGACGGGATCAGGGTGTCCGTGGCACGTGGAGGTAGGAAGTATGCCCATGACGGAAACGGTTCTTAAAGTTTCAGGAATGAGCTGCGGCCATTGCCAGAAACGCGTGTTTGGGGCCCTCATGTCCCTGGAGGGCGTGGAGGAGGTCGAGGTGGATCTGGCCACGGGGACGGTTCGTGTCCTTCACCAGCCAGGAAACCCAGGCAGGGAATCCATGGCCAAGGCTGTCGCCGGTGCTGGCTACGAGGTGGCCCCTTAACATGATCCAGCCCACCTTTGTCAGGCTGCTAGGCGTGGATCTTGACCTCTTCACCGTGACCCTCATTGCCGGCATGGCGGCAGGTTCGCTGCTTGCCTGGCGCCTGGCCGTTGCCAGGGGCTTCAACCGGGCCACCTCCACGGACCTGTGGGCCGCCGGCCTTCTGGGGGGCTTGGCAGGCGCTCGCGTCGGCCATGTTGCGGTGAACTGGAACCTCTACGCGGCAGCACCCGCAGCAGTGCTCCACTTGACGGAGGGAGGGTACTCCAGCCAGGGGGCTATCATTGGCGGGTGCCTTGCCATAATCGCCCTGGGTGCAGTCAAGAGACACCCCATCCCACGTCTTCTTGACGTCGCAGCTCCGGGAGCAGCCCTGGGAACTGCCGTGGCGCGCCTGGGTTGTGGCATATACGGGGCTCCGACCTCCGTCGCCTGGGCGGTGACCGTTCAAGGGGTGTCCCTCCACCCCGTGCAGCTATACTCGTCCCTGCTCCACTACGGGGTGCTCGTGTTCCTCTGGGAGATGAAGGAGCGCTTCCCATGGGAGGGGCAAGGCGCCCTTTCTTTTCTGGTCCTTTCTTCACTGGGGAGAGTCGTCATCGAGGGCTTCAAGGCCCCCAGCCCCTTGGTGACCACCGCACAGGCTCCTAGTACCGCAGCCCTGGTCCTGGCCTTACTCTCCCTGCTTTTGCTTTCCCTCCAGTATGTATTCCGCTCGGGCCTCCTCACCCGATATTGGCAGCGCAGGCTGCCAGCGCGTCGTCTCTGATGCCGTTTCCCCTCTCCTCCAGGGCCGCCAACTCGGTGAGCAGCGACTCAAGTCTCTCCTTCGTTTCGCCCTTCACCGAGGCCGCGTTGATCCTGACGTTCAGCGCAGCGCCCCCCAGGGCGGCGTGAGCCGTGAGGGCGGCCACGCCCGCATCACTGGCGGCGTTGGGGTTCCCCCGCCGGGCCGCGAGGGCCGAGAGTTCCAAGAGGCGCACGCTGAGTCTAGCCAGTTCCATGGGCACCAGTGCCGCCTGTTCCAGCGCGCTGTCGATAGCCATGGCCCTGGCGGCCTTCTCCTCCTGGGACCCCTTGGCCAAGCGGAATGCCTCCATTACCCCGTTGAAGGCCGCAATGTCCTCCTTATAGAGCGCCAGGGCTCGCTTCCTCAGGGAGAGGGCCTCGCCTGCCGCGTCCTTCATGACGGCTTCAATATCTCGGTACTTCTCCTTGCCCATGCTCAGGCCCGCCACCATGGAGACCAGGGATGCGGACATCGCCGCAGCCAAGGCGGATACGCTTCCCCCTCCGGGAGCGGGACTAGAAGAAGCGATGTCGTCCAGGATTGCCTCAAGCGTCATGGATGCCAATCTCGTCACCTCCAGAGCGTGGGAAATATCGGGCTCCCCCCTGGAATAATCTCCACTGGAGGGGACACCACATGAAACAAGCCTACAGGGTTGCCGCCGCCTACGTAGGGGCAGTGGTGGGAGCAGGCTTCGCCTCGGGTCAGGAGACAGTCACCTTCTTCACCGTGCACGGGACCCACGGGATAAAGGGCTTGATCGTTGCCGGGCTGCTCTTTTCCCTCCTGGGGTTCCTCACCATAAAGGCAGCGCGGGCCTCCTCCTGCTACTCTCACCAGGCCCTCCTCAGGCTGGTGCTGGGGCGGCCCCTGGGGACCCTTGTATCGTTTCTCTTCTCCCTTTTCCTCTTGGCTGGGCTCTCGGTCATGCTGGCCGGGAGCCGCACCGTGGTCCAGGAGTACATGGGCATCCCCGGCTGGCTTGGCCTGGGGGTGTGCCTCGGCACGGTGCTCCTGGCACTCCTCAGGAGGAACCGGGGGCTAATGGACCTCAACGCCTTCCTGGTTCCTGTTCTCCTCGTTGCCACGCTCCTAGTGTGCTGGCCGGCGGCGGCCTCCGGGGTAACCCCCGCCCCCCAGGCATACCGTGGTAACTGGCTCCTGTCAAGCCTCCTGTACTTCTCCTACAACAGCATCATCGGCATGGCCGTGCTGGCGCCCCTGGCCCGCGAGGCCTCCCCTGTAGCGGGGCTCCTGGGTGGTCTTGCCTTGGGGGCTGCCGGCCTATGCATCGGCCTGGCCCTCATCCGGACCCCTGAGGCCCTGGGCCTGGAGGTGCCCATGATGCACCTGGCCCTGGCCATGCACCCTCTGGTAGGGTGGCTGTACGGGATTGGCCTGTGGGCCGCCATGACCACCACAGCCATGGCCGGCGCCTACGCCACGTCATTACTGCTATCAGACTCCACCCGGATACCGTTCCCCTGTGCGGCAACCCTCGTGCTCCTGGCGGCGCTTCCCCTTGGGACCTTGAGGTTCAGCCACCTGGTGGCCACCCTCTACCCGCTCTGGGGCTACCTTGGCCTGGCCTGTTTCATGGCAGGCCTCGCTAGTATTCTGTTCACCATGGGAAGAACCCACCCAAGCCCGGACCACAGCAAGAGAGATGGCACCACCAGGTTCCACCTTTAGTTATTCCACTAGTTATTCCACAGGCCACAACTCGAAACCGTACCCGGTAACCTATGCCTATATAGTCGCTATGAACTGGGAGACAATGATACCGGTCATTACCCCTGACACGATCCCGAAGATCGCAGAGTGCCCCTCCTGCAGTTCCAGCGCCCCGGGTACCAGCTCGTCGACCGTGATGAACAGCATGGCCCCTGCGGCGAAGCCCAGGGAGACCGAGAGAAACACCTCAGACACGGTGCCGAAGACCTGTCCCAGGAAGGCGCCGAGCCCCATGGGAAGCCCGGCCAAGGCTGCCAGCAAGGCCACGGAGGGGCCCCTCATGCCACCCAGGATCATGGGAGCCCCCATGGCCATCCCCTCGGGGAAGTTCTGGATGGCCATGAGCATTGCTATGCTCAGGCCAAAACGGGAGGAGCACTCGTAGCTGGCGCCAATGGCAAGTCCTTCCGGGAGGTTGTGCATGGAGATGCCCAGGCCTACCAGGGCCCCCGCCCTGATGAACCGGGAACTCTCCCTGTCCTGGGAGAAGAAGTGCATGTGCGGAAGGATCAGGTCCGCCAGGGCGATGAGGAGCACCCCTGAGATGAGACCCAGCACGGCCCAGCGAGTGCCTCCCACCCTGAAGGCCTCGGGCATGAGGTCGAAGGCAACGATGGACAGCATGATACCGCCGGAGAAACCCAGGACAACGCTGAAGAGCCTCTTCTTGGGCCGGCGTATCAGGGCGGCGGCAACGCCGCCCAGGCCCGTGCCAAAGACACCAGCCAAGAGGCCTATCAGCGCGGTTTGGAAATAGAGCGACATCACTGGCCCCCTACATGCCTTCTGAATGCCTATTCGACGGGTTCACGCCTTTTCCCCCCACCGGCGCCGCATAGCGGCGCGCGAAGGGCACAGTCCAGGCGGGGAAGACTCGAAGAGACTTACTCGACTTACTCGTGGATCCCTTGACAAAACTCCTCATCATCGCTTATACCTTCTCTTGGAGGTATTCTCTCATGCTGTCCACCAACCGAGGAGGGTTGCTTCGTGCCTACCTATGATTACAGGTGCTCAAAGTGTGGCACCTTCGAGACCTACCAGCGCATCAGCGAGCCTCCCCTGGATTGCTGTCCTACCTGTCAGGGGGCGGTCAAGCGACTTATCGGCAGGAACGTAGGAATCATATTCAAGGGGCCCGGGTTTTACTGCACTGACAACCGCACCAAGTCCCACGGGGACAAAGACAGGGACAGCGAGGGCAAGGCGGAGAGTACTCCCAAAGCCGAGGACAAGAAGACGGAGAGCACTCCCAAGGCCGAGGACAAGAAGGCGGAGACCGCCTGAGCTTTTGCGGGACACCGCGCGGGGATCCCGCCCCGCGCTTTCAGGTGTGCCCCTCCTGGCATAAACTACCTGCAGGTATGCTCCGGTTACCGTCGAACTAGCCCCCCATCGCGGATTCTCCCGAAGGGGGTCTAGCCAGTGTGGTGTTCCGTGAAACCCCTCCTCGCCGTCTTGCTGTCCATTCTTCTAGCCTTGATAAACAGCCAGCCCGTCCAGGCATCCCCCGCGGGACCCGGGGCATGGGAGGCCATGATGGGCATAGGCTCCATCACGCCGGAGAGGTCCCCGGTGCCCACTGACAGGCTTGCGTTCATTGCCGGAGGCCGGGTTGTATCCACCGGCCCGGGAATTGCCGGCATTCCTCACTGGTTCTGGTATGACTGGGTTACTCCGAAACCCCTCCCGGACGAGGCGCAAGAACGCCTCGAGCCCAAGTCCCAGGGCGCGCTTCCTATCCACTGGAACCAGGTAGACACGCTTTTTCCCGTGGGGACCGTGGCCCTGGTGAGGCCAGTGGGGACCGGCCTCACCTTCAAGGTGTGGCGCAGGGGCGGCTGGGCTCACGCTGATGTAGAGCCGCTGAAGGCCCAGGATACTGAGGTGATGAGGCAGGTCTACGGTCAATGGAGCTGGGCCCGGGTCCCTATAGTTGTAGAGGTTGGCGGCCAGCGCATAGCCGCGTCCATGCACGGGATGCCCCATGGCCAGCAGGCCATAAAAGATAATGGGTTCCCCGGGCACTTCTGTATCCATTTCACTGGCAGCACCACCCATGGATCCTCATATACCAGCACTGGGGTCCCCATGACGGACAGGGCTCACCAGGCGGCGGTCAGGCAGGCTGTTGGCCAGTGACGCGGAGTGCCCCGGCGGCTCAACCCAGGTCATAGATGGCCGGCACCCTGTGATCCCAGGATGGAACCTTGGCCCTTACCTCATCCACGATGTCCAGGTCTATCGTGACCATCAACACCTGCTCGCGCTCGGAACACCTGGCAACAGGCACCCCCCAGGGGTCCACCACCATGCTGTTCCCATAGGTAATATTCCCTGGTTCTGAGGCCCCGAACTGAGCAGGAGCGGCTATAAACACCTGGTTTTCGATGGCCCTGGCCCTGAGCAGAGGCTCCCAGTGATCCTTCCCGGTATAGAGGGTGAAGGCTGCGGGCACAAGGATGAGGCGGGCCCCCGCCAGTGCCAAGGACCGGTAGAGTTCGGGGAAACGCAGGTCATAGCAGATGGTCAGGCCTATCGTTCCCAATTTCGTTGTGACGGTGACCAGCCGGTCCCCGGGAAGGGTGACCATAGACTCCCGGTAGCTGGCTACCCCCAGGTCCACATCAAAGAGGTGGATCTTGCGGTATGTCTCCAGTAGGCTGCCGTCCCGGTCCAGGAAGGCCGTGGTGTTGTAGACCGTGCCCTCAGCCCCGGATGTCTCGGGAATGCTCCCTCCGTGCACGTACATGCCATACTCCCTGGCAACCTGGGCAAGCCGCTCAGTGGTGGGGCCGGGGATCTCCTCCGCATGGCGGGGCGTATCCTCCTGAGGACCGAGGTAGCTGAAACACTCTGGCAGGCACACCAGGTCCGCCCCCTCCCGTCCCGCCTCTTTCACCATGGCCAAGGCACGCCCCAGGTTGTCCTCCTTATCCCCCCTGGAGTTCATCTGGATCAGGGCTATCCGGAATTTCACGCGACCCTCCTCCTCTAGAGCCTCCCCGCCAGGGCTGCCAGGAACGGGGCGATGAAGATGGCAGGGAGGAGATTGGCTACCCTTACCTTCTTTATGTCCAGGAGGCCAAGGCCTATCCCGGATATGAGGACCCCGCCAACGGCCGCCATCTCCACCACCATGGCATCCGTCAGCACCGAGCTGGCCCACGAGGCCAGTAGGGTGATGCCGCCCTGGTAAACCAGGATGAACAAGGCAGAGAAGGCCACGCCTATGCCAAGGCTCGCTGCGAAGGCAACGGAGGCGAAACCGTCCAGCGCGGATTTTACGGCCAGGGTTGAGAAATCCCCAGTCAGGCCGTCCTGTATAGACCCCATGATGGTCATGGGACCCACGCAGAACACTAAGCTGGCAGTCATGAAGCCCTCGGAGAAGCGTCCCTTTCCCAGGTTTATGCCGCCCAGGGCCTTTTGTAGCCTCTCGGCCAGGGATGACAGCCGCCTGTCGATGCCCATCATCTCACCCAGGATGCCCCCGAGTACCACACTGCCCAGCACCACCAGGATGTTCTGGGTCTTGAGCCCCATGCTGAGTCCTATGAGGGTGGTGATCAGCCCCAGCCCATCCATGATGGTAGACCTCATTCCCTCGGGAAGCCGCGTTCCAAGGGCAGTACCGCAGACGGCTCCCACAACCACTGTTGTGACATTAATAAGCGTTCCAGTCAAAGGACCAGTGACCTCCTCCACGCGTGTTCCACTAGAGCCCGCATCCCCCGGGGTTCTTCTCTCTCGCCAGGTTCCACAGCCCCCTGGCAAGGTCCTCCACGTAAGCCTTACCCTTGGCACCGCCCTCCAGGGCCTCGTACCATCCGGGGGGAATGGCACAGGCGCCGTGAAAGGCCCCGGCTATCGCCCCAGTCATGGCTCCCACGGTGTCGGTATCCCCTCCCAGGTTCACACCGTAAGTGACGGCGTCCTTGAAGGAGCGGGGCTCCCTGAGAAAGCAGTATATAGCGGTGGGCACGGACCTGAGAGCCGTGCTGCCCGAGCCAAGAACCGCCACGACCTCTTCAACCGTGGGATCCTGGACGAGAAGCGCCTCCACGTCCTCCAGGGCCCTGAGGTACTCAGGGGTTCTGGCCCAGCCCTTGAGGGCCCGCAGGAACCGGGGGGCAACAACGCTACCGGTAGCGAGGGCAAGGGACACCGCCTCGGCCTGGAGGATGGCCCCCTCGAGCCCAAGGGGGTGAGTGTGGGTAATGAGACTCGAAAGGCCAGCAAATCGCTGGAGGTCCCCTGCCACGTAGACCAGGGCCAGGGGGGCCACCCTCATCGCCGCCCCGTTGCCCCAGGAGCCCCCGGGAAATGCCCGGGCGCCAGCATCCTGCCAGGGTACGCCCTGGCGGACCTCCTCCAGAGCCATCATGGTACCCTGGCCGTATCCTCGCTCCCCCTGGAGGTTCCGAAGGAACCTGGCGGCCATGTGGCCTCCGTCGAAACCCCCGCGCTCAAGGAGGGATTCAGCCACCCCTATCATCATTTCCGTGTCATCGGTGTAGCTCCCCCGGGGAAGCCTTCCCTCAAGCATCCGGTCCACCCTGCCAAAGCGATCCCGGATTTCCTGGGCGGGCATGCCCTCTAAGGGCATGCCCAGGGCATCCCCACACATGCACCCCAGGAGGGCTCCTGTGAAACGGTCTTCACTGGCATGTCCCCACGTCACTTCAATCACCAAATGAGATACCGATGGCCCTGGCAGAACTCACCAGCTGGCCGTCCACCGGCACCATCTTGATACCGCGTGTATCATCCAAGGGCACCGCGGAGATGGCTCCTCCCGCCATGCGCACCATAAGGCCGTAGCGCCCCTCCACTGCCAGCTCCAGGGCAGCCACGCCGAAGCGGGTGGCCAGCACCCTGTCCAGGGGTGAGGGTGAACCGCCCCGCTGTATGTGCCCGAGCACAGTAACCCGGGTTTCCATCCCGGTGGCTTGGGCTACAAGGTGCCCCACCACGTGGCCAACGCCGCCCAGGCGGAACGGCTCGTGGCTCCCCTCCAGGAACTCCCGGTAGACAGCCTCTCCCTCGGGAGTCTTCACCCCCTCCGAGACTACCACGACACTGAAGGGCTTCCCCCGGGCCTTCCTGTCCAGGAGCTTCCGGGCAACCGCCTGGATATCCCAGGGTATCTCCGGGATGAGTATCACGTCCGCGCCTCCCGCAAGGCCCGACTCCAGGGCTATCCAGCCGGCGTTACGCCCCATGAGCTCCAGGACCATCACACGGGCGTGGGATTCCGCCGTGGTGTGGAGCTTATCCAGGGCCTCGGTGGCGGTGCGTACGGCTGTGTCAAAACCAAAGGCCTGGTCAGTGCCCACGATATCGTTGTCGATGGTCTTTGGCACTGCGATGAGAGGGGCGCCCAGCCGGGCCAGCTCCCGGGAGATGGCCAGGGTGCCGTCACCGCCGATGGCGATGAGGCACGAGATGTTGTAGCGTTCAAGGTTCTCCATGACCCTCAAGGACATGTCCCGGTACCCGGTAATCTTGCCGCCGGCCCGTACAGGGAAGCAAAAGGGGTTGTCCCGGTTATTTGTGCCCAGTATTGTGCCGCCACGGTGGAGGAGGCCCGAGATAGCGGGGGGTCCCAGGGCCATGAACCTCCCCTCCACAAGTCCTGTGTAGCCGTCCAGAAAGCCAGTGGTATCGTACCCCCGGGTCGCCGCGGCCTTCACCACCGCGCGTATCACCGCGTTCAAGCCTGGGCAATCTCCGCCGCCGGTCAATATGCCGATGAACCTCCTGGAAGTCATGGATATCCCCCTTCGAGAGGGCTTGTGTCTTTGGTGAGTTGATACGCCACTTGGAGGGACTTGACCTCCTTACCTATGGCGGGAGGAAAATCCCCGCCGCTCCAGAAGATATCGTTATACTCCGAGGGGAGCGTGCGCACGGTGTCCCAGAACAGGGTCTACAGCATGATACTGGCAGCGCTAATGGCGGGTGTCACCGCAGCCCTGGCACTGGTAACGGTACCATTGCCCTTCTCTCCCGTACCGGTTACCGGCCAGACCTTCGGCGTAATGCTGGGGGGCTCGCTGCTGGGCCCCAGGCTTGGAGCCATCAGCCAGGCCATCTACATAGCGCTGGGGGTTACCGGGTTGCCCGTGTTTGCGGGGCTCATGGCCGGTCCGGGGGTCCTGGCAGGACCCACTGGGGGCTATCTCTGGGCGTTCGTCCCCGGGGCATTGAGTGTGGGCTGGCTCACAGGCCGTCGCCCCACCTTCCTGCGGGCCCTGGGAGCGACTTTTGCCGGCGGCGTCATCGTAGTATACTTGATTGGGGTAATACAGCTGGCACTGGTCACAGGAATTGGGCTTAAAGACGCCGCCATCTTGGGTGCGCTGCCCTTTCTCCCCGGAGACTGCCTCAAGGCGGTGGCCGCCGCCGCTGTGGCGGCGCGCCTGAGACCCCATATCAAGGTGGATTGAACGGGACAGGGGGGAGATTAATGAGTGACCAGCCTGAGGGCCAGCCTGCCCCTGGGGCCCTGGGGTTTTCCACACGGTTGTTCAGGGGTATCGGCCTCATCACCATCATCCTGGGTGTCATCGCCACGAGCTACTTCCTCATCTCCTGGCAGGTACAAGAGCCCGAGGCGGACCTCTGGACCAGGGTGACCCATATCTGGCAGGACTGGACAGGAGGCGGGAGCAAGGCGGACCCGGAGCGCATCGAGGCCTTGGAAAGCAGGATTGCCGCTCTCGAGGAGGACTTGTCCAGGCAACACCTGGAGACCTCCGCCAGCCTCTCCGCTATGGAGACGGGTCTACGGGATCTGGAGGGACGCCTGGTGGCCATTGAAGGCCTGGAGCCTAGTCCCATCCTTATCGAAGGTGACCTGCCCTTGAGGTTCCTGACGGCGCTGTACAAGGCCCAGGCTGACCTCCTTAAGACACGGCTGGAGATGGTGGAGGGAAACTGGGGGAGGGCCGGCAGGGAACTGGATCTCGCCGTTTACGCCCTGGAGGACGCGAGGGCCATGGCCAGCCAGGAGCACGGGGCTGTCCTGGAAGGACTCTTGGAGGACATGAGAAACCTCAAGGTCGAGATGGTGAAACGGCCTGTTGTCGCCGCGGACATGCTCGAACTCACCTGGCACAAGCTGGGCGACTTCACCCATGGCTTGGCCGGGTCTACGAGCGCGCGGTGAAGACGTACAAGGGGGGTTAGCGGGTTGAGAGAACTGGCCTACGTGAACGGCGACATAATGGACCTGGAGGAAGCCACCATCCCCATCCTTGACAGGGGCTTCCTGTTCGGCGACGGCATCTACGAGGTCATAAGGATATACCAGGGGGTTCCCTTCGGGCTGGACCGCCACCTCCAGCGCCTCCAGAATAGCGCCAGGAGCATAATGTTGAACCTTCCGCACACCATGGGAACCTTTGAGGACCTAATACTGGACCTGGTGGAGGAGTCCGGGATCAAGGAAGGCTGGGTCTACATGCAGGTGACCCGAGGGGTAGCACCCAGGGCTCATGCGTTTCCCGAGAACGTTGACCCCACCTTGGTCATGTTCGTGAAGGCCCTCCCCGAGGACAGCGGGGGCCAGGCCAAAGCCGGTGCCAGTGTGGTGAAGATCCCGGACCAGCGCTGGCTCCTCTGCAACATCAAGTCCGTGAGCCTCTTGGCCAACGTCCTGGCAAAGGAACAGGCCACCAGGATGGGCGCCTACGAGTGCATCTTGCACCGCCCGGACGGGAGTGTTACCGAGGGTGCCTCCTGCAATGTGTTCGCAGTCATAGATGGGGTGGTGCGCACGCACCCAGCGGATAACCTGGTGCTCCCCGGAATTACCCGGGACTATGTGCTGGAGATCTGCGCTGATGAGGGCATCCCCTTCAATGAGTCGGCCTTCAGTGTTGAGGATCTCAAGGGAGCCAGCGAGATATTCCTGACCGGAACCGTGTCAGAGATAACCCCTGTGGTCAAGGTGGATAACACCATCGTTGGAGACGGGACTCCCGGACCGGTGACAACCAGGATTGCGAGCGCCTACGCTGCCCTTGTAGCGAAGGCCCTCCTTTAGACGGCCCAGGGTTTCCGGGCTAATTCTCACGCCACCGGACCGGCCCTTGAACAGGGGCCGGTTTCTCCATGCTCTGGAAACGCAATGCGTGTCACCACGCTGGCCTACCTCGTGGATCCGGTCTATCCCTTATGTCCATGCGCGTCTCCTCAGGCATAGTATGGGACCGGGGGCGCGTCGCAATGTCACCTGTGTGCCAGGGTACCCGGTTGGCCCTAAGTGACTCCCAGCAGCATACCTCTTGCCTGCCGGGGATGCCGCCTCCACTAGGCTAACGGGAAGACATCCCGGGAGAAAAGGGGGTTTTTATGGCACATGAAGGATACCAAGGCAGCTACCCTGGAGGTTTTAGGCTACTATCCCATAGACTACCCTGGCGACAAGGTGTCCTATCAGAGCCTTGAGGCTCATCATCCTCACATAGACAGCGTTGCGGTGTTCAACTACTGCCTCGACGCAGGCGGGCACTTAACTGGCGAACCTGACCGGGCCCTCATGGAGTTCGCCCGCCCGAACCATGTGGAGGTGCTGGCGTTAATCCACAACATGAGGGGAGGCTCTTTTGACCGTTGGGCCGCCCACACAGTGCTCACGGAGCCTACCGCCAGGGCCCGGGCGGTGGAGAATGTCCTGGGCCTCGTATCCGGCCAAGGCTATAGCGGGGTCAACGTGGACCTGGAGAACGTAGCCCCTGCTGGCGCCGCTGGCTACACCGCCTTCATCAAGGACCTGGCCCACCGGCTCAGGCCTGAGGGGTTCTCCGTCTCAGCCTCAGTGCCTGCCAAGGTAAGCGATGACCCCAGTCACGGGTGGAGCGGCGCCTTTGACTACGCGGGCATCGGCAAGTATGCAGAAGAGGTCATGATCATGACATACGATGAGCACTGGCCTGGAGGGAAGGCAGGGCCTGTGGCCTCCATAGACTGGGTGGAAAGGGTCATCAAGTATGCGGTGTCCCGGATCCCTAGGAAGAAGATCCTCATGGGTGTTGCCGCCTACGGCTACGACTGGCCCGCGTGGGGACAGGGGAGGGCATTGCCTGCCGCCAAGGCCCTCTCCCACGCCCCCGCGCGGGGGGTTGCCATTGGCTGGGATGAACAGGCCAAGGTGCCCACGTACACCTACCACGATGGTTCATCCCAGCGCGTTGTGTACTTCGAGAACGCAAGGAGCACCGCGGTGAAGATAGACTTGGCCAAGGGGTACGGGCTCCGGGGGATAGCCATATGGAGACTGGGCCATGAGGACCCTGGGATCTGGAGGGTGATCGCGGAGAGGCGGGGGAAGTAGCTGCCGGGCCGGGCAGGTTCTGCCTTCCCTCAAGAAGGCGAGCCTGCCTGGTCCTCGGGGTCTTGGGGGAAGTATCGCTCTAGGATGGCCGAGATAAATGCTGCGAAGTCATCCAGGCGAGTCTTTATGATGTTCAACACCTCTGCAGGATCCACATCATCATAGAGATGAACGACCCGGTTACGGAACCTGGCCATGCCCTTGAGGGTTTCTGCCATCCCGGGCGGGTAGAGCCGGTTCTTGGCACAGATCTCGATCAAGTCCTGGTAGCTGCGGGCCACCCCCCACCCTTCCCTGGCTGCAACGTGGGAGCATACGTCAAGAATAGCCTCCACGCCTATCTGGAGCATCCTCGTGGCGGCGGCTTCGTACAGTTCACCGGAGGCGAACTCCGCTAGTTCCATGCACCTAAACCGCTGAAGCCCGCGCACTTGATCCCGGATGAAGCCGATCTTCTGCCTTACCCTGGCCCTATCAACGCTCACGGCAGTACTCCTCCCGGAGGCCATGATCGTAGTCCCGGTACATGGCCTCCAGGTCCACAATGAAGTCACAGTACCTCTTCGTGACCCTTTCCACAAGTTCAGCTAGAAGCTCCTGGTCCTTGATGAATAGGGGGCGCCCTGCATCCAGTATCTCGGCCTGAAGCGTGACCGGAGCGGAGGCCAGGTCCACAAGATTGATGTCATCGGTTCCAGCTATGGCACACAGATCCCCGAGGATCTCCGCTTCCCTCACGAAACCCAGAGAACCGCCGGTGGAGGACGGCAGGACAGCCAGATCCACATCAGACAACGGGGTCTGGTATGAAGTCCCGTATGAACCGAACAGGAAGAGTGCGGCCACGTCTGGCTGGGCCCTCATGTATTCAGTTATGGCCCGGATCTGCCCGGGGGAAAGGCGAATGAAGCGGGGATTCCGGTCGATCCTGGTCACAGGGCATCACCTGCCGGTATGAGGATAAAGGGATATCCTCACAAGGAACCCTTTACATCGCATGGTACCAGATCACCGCAGGCATCTCAAGGGGTTCCTGCCAGCTGCTTCCAGGGGCGATCTATCTTTCGTCCAACACAAAGGTGGAGTACTGCGCTTGGTAGGAACCATCCCCGGCAGGAACGCTGGTATGCACGCTCACGGCCAGTCTCTCTCCCAAGGGCGACCACAGGATGCCTGAGAAGGCGTCGCCCACCACTGCCTCAGCCCAGGGAACGGGGGCTTGGCCCCCTGAGGAGAGGCTGATGGAAACCTGCTCGTTCAAGTCCCTCCTGCCCTTGCTGGTGAGCTGGGCCCAGGCATCCCCCCGGGAGCACACATAGAAGGAGGCTCCGGAGGAGCCGGCCAGGGTGGTCACCTTACCATCAAGATCCAGGACCCCCAGGGAAACATCTTTGTCCTTCCTGGTAACCATGGCGATCCTGCCGTCCTTTAGTACCGCCAGGGCCTCGTAGAAGGTGTCGTCCCCGGCACCGGTCAAAAGGCGCTTCTTTCCGGTCTTCACATTCACCAGGAGGATGTCCCCTCGGTAGCCGAAGTTGTATTCCTGGGTGCCGTCCTTTCTCCGGGAGGCCCGGGTGGTGAACACGATGTGGTCTTCGTCCATCCAGCCGGAGGGAGCGGTCAGGAAGTAGTGGTCCAGGGACGTATCCAGGGGAACGGAGTCCCCTAGAGCCATGTCGTAGATGAAGCATTCGTTGTCCCACTCGTGCTCATACCAGTAAAGGAGTTGCTTGTTGGAGGGGGAAAGGAGTCCTCCTCCGATTTGAGCCTCCCCTTTTGCCACCAGGAGCCGGGGCTGGCCCCCGGCGGAAGCCACCACATGGAGGCCCTGCCCGTTCCCGAACAGCACTTGGGAACCGTCCTTGGAGGCCTTCAGCCACCAGGCCTCAACGCCCAGGGATGAGAACTGGCCCGTACTGGCATCGAATACGAAAGGGGAGGTGCCTGACAGCCCCAGGAGGCGGTTATCGTCAAGCCATGCCGAGGCCATGAAGTTGGGAAGCCCCTGGACCTCGGTAACCGTGTGGAACCGGGCCCCCTCGGGGGTCAGGGTGAAGGGCACGATCTCATCCCCGCTGGAGACCTCCTCGGTGGGGGCCGGGAAGTCCCAGCGCCAGACCCCGTCCACCCGCACCATGTGCGCCGTGTACCTTGCGGCAGGCTCAAACATGCCCTCGAGGGTCTGATCCCCAGTTATCGTGACCCAGGCCCGGTCTCCCTCAACCGTCTCCTCTATCATCTTGTAGCCTCTCCAGCTCCCGAGACCCTCAGCGTAGGCCGTCCAGTCGATCCCCCCGGGTTCCTTGTAGGCCATCCGTGACGCAGGCCCCATGAGCTCCCACATAAGACCGGTATCGGGGACCACCACGATGAACAGGTCCAGGATGTCCGAGGGCCCCAGGGTCTTGAGCCACTGGGCATCCAGGGGACGGTGGAGCGATTCGAAGAGTACGCCCTCACCCGTGAAGGGCATATCGTCACCCCCCATCACCTGGCCCTCTACCTTTAGGACTACCCCCTTGACACCGCCTATCTCCGAGGCCGTGTGCGCCAGCTGCCCAAGGAACCCGCTTACCCGGGCTGAGCCCCCCATTTGTTGAAGCCTGGAACTGAAGTCCAGGACTGCGTAGGGCCGGGAGATCGAGACGCTGATCAGGCCGGCGGCGTCTTCGGCCTCGCTGGAGAGTCCTTGAGCCTTCTCGTCACCTGTAGGCCCCTCAAGGAGCGCTGCCACGGCTGCCTCCAGCCTTGCTTCGGCCGAGTCCTCTTCCAAGGTTACCCTCCTGGTCACGGGCACCATCTCCGCGGCGCCATCCTGGGTCTTGGAGAAGTAGACTGTGATACTCACTTCGGGCCCCTCATTCCCCCCGGGCTCTTCCGCGGGGGCCTTCGGGGAACACCCAGGCGTGGCCAGGAGCGTAGTTACCAGAACCGCTACAAGAAAGCCTTTAAGATAACCCTTGCCGTAGCCGGACACCATCAACACTCCCTTGGGAAACTCGTTGTGCTTACTATCTAGTTTGCATATCATGGGATTAGACGCTACAGGGACCCCGGTGGTTTCACTTGATCCTTTTCTGGCAAGACCCTGTCCTACCCTCCTCCAACCGCCTGATTGCATGGGGGGGCGGGGGGGAGAATAGGTGAGAACGGAGTGAGAGAGAACTTGCCATCATGGCACGCAATGAGGCCGGGTGAAACCCTGGAAGCCCTGGGAACCTCCCCCACGGGCTTGACTGGTATCCAGGCCCAAGAAAGACTGGCGGGTGAAGGACCCAACCTCATCCGGGAAGCCCCCCGTCCTGGCATCCTCGCCTTGTTCTTGAGGCAGGTGTCTGGCTTCCTGGTACTCCTGCTCCTTGGGGCGTCTTTAGTCTCCGCGCTACTGGGGGAGGTCTTCGATGCCCTGGTCATAGCAGCCGTGGTGCTCATTAACGGCGGCCTCGGTGTGCTCCAGGAGTCAAGGGCGGAGAGGGCCCTGGCATCCCTAAAGCAACTCTCGGCACCCTGGGCCACAGCCATCCGGCAAGGTGAAGCCCAGCGGGTTCGAGCCCAGGACCTGGTGCAGGGCGATGTTGTAGTCCTAGCGGCAGGGGACCGGATCCCTGCCGATCTAAGGGTGCTGGAAGCCAGGGACCTGAAGATAGATGAATCCACGTTGACCGGGGAGTCCGAACCTGTGACCAAGGATATTGAGCCTGTGCCTCCCGATGCCCCCCTGGCTGACCGCAGGTGCCTCCTTTTTGCGGGAACCACGGCCGTCTACGGCAGGGGCCTCGGGGTTGTGTATGCTACAGGGATGGATACGGAACTGGGGAGGCTCGCCGCATCCTTGCAGGAGATACGGGAGGACGTCACCCCCCTCCAGCGAAACCTGGGCTCCCTGGGCAAGAGCCTGGGGGTCGTGGTGGTAGCCCTGGCTGGGCTGCTTTTCCTCGCAGGGGTGCTCCTTAGGGGCGGGCCGCCACTTGAGTACTTCCTGGCGTCTGTGGGTCTGGCCGTGGCGGCGGTGCCAGAGGGGCTCCCCGCGGTGGTCACGATAGTGCTGGCCGTGGGTGTATCACGCATGGCAAGGCGTAACGCCATCATGCGCAGGCTGGCCGCCGTGGAAACCCTGGGGAGCACCACGGTGATATGCTCTGACAAGACCGGAACCCTGACCCAGAACCGGATGACAGCCACACACGCCTTTACCCTCCAGGGCGGGCTCGTGCCCTTGGATGAGGCCTCATTGCCGCAGGAACTGGGCCTCCTCATGGAGGGTCTCGCCCTGAACTCTGATGCCACGGTATCACCGGGGGGCATTGAGACAGGTGATCCCACCGAGACTGCCCTCCTCAGGGTAGCCCTGAGGTTCGGGTTCAGCCGCGAGGAGGCCGGGAGGGACTGGCCTCGCCTGGGGGAGATCCCCTTCGATTCAGCCAGGAAGCGGATGACCACGGTGCACCGCTCAACCCAGGGCGGTTACGTGCAGTGGACCAAGGGGGCCCCGGAGGTCGTTCTCGGGCTGTGTGACAGGATCCTCGGGAAACCCCTGGATGATGAGGATAGGGACAGGGCGCTGGAGGCGGTTGCCACCATGGCCAGGGACGCCCTGAGGGTGGTCGCCGTGGCTTACAGGGACCTTCCCTCCGAGAACCCGGATGAATCATCAATGGTGTTCCTGGGTCTCATCGGCCTCCAGGACCCGCCCCGGCCGGGCGCTAGGGATGCAGTGGCCCTCACCCGCCGGGCTGAGATAATCCCCATCATGATCACCGGTGACCACGTTGAGACCGCTGTGGCCATCGCCAGGGCCCTAGGTATCATGGGGCCCGGGGACAAGGCTGTCACCGGAAGGGAACTGGATGCCCTGGATGACCGGGAGCTCCAGGCGTTGTCCGGAAAGGCCCGGGTGTATGCCAGGGTTTCCCCGGAACACAAGGTACGGATCGTTTCGGCCTTGAAGGCGCTGGGTCACGTGGTGGCCATGACCGGCGACGGGGTCAACGACGCGCCTGCGCTGAAACGGGCGGACGTGGGCGTGGCCATGGGCAGGGATGGCACCGACGTGGCCAGGGAGGCCGCGGATATGGTGCTGGCGGACGATGACTACTCCACAATAGTGGCGGCGGTGGAGGAGGGCCGGGTGATCTTCTCAAACATAAGGGGGTTCGTATCGTACCTTCTCTCCACCAACATGGGAGAGGTCATCGCCGTACTGGGCACGGTGCTGGCCGGGTACCCACTGCCGTTGAGACCTGCGCAGCTCCTCTGGCTGAACCTGGTGACTGATAGCTTCCCCGCCCTGGCACTGGGCCTGGAGCGTGGATCAAAAGGGGTAATGGATAGGCCGCCAAGGGCCCCAGGTGAACCCCTCCTGGGAGCCAGGCACTGGAGGAGAGTCATCTTCCAGGGAGTGTTCGTGGCGGTCGTGCCAGTCATAGCGCTCCTGGCAGGCCTTGACCGGGGGATCGACTTTGCCAGGACCATGGCCTTTACCGCCCTGGCCATAGCGGAGATCCTGCGGGCCTTCACGGCAAGGTCGGACACGGAGCCATTCTGGACCCTCCCCCTGTCGCGGAACCCCTACCTACTCCCTGCAGCAGCTTTATCCTTTCTCCTGATCCTGGTTCCCCTGTACACCGGGCCCATTGCCCGGGTCTTCCGGGCGGTGCCGCTCCTTCCCGGGGACTGGCTCTTCGTGGGATTGATAGCTGTGATACCCGCCGCCATGGCAGAAGTCCAGAAGGCCATAGCCAGGCGAGGCGGGGTTTCGTAGCGGAGTGCCTGTTCCATGCGCCTCACTCCCCGCAGCGTGGTGCGGAGGAAATCCGGCGTGTTTCTCGAACCTTCCATACATGACCAGATAAACCGCTGGCAGTGCCTGCGAAACCCGGGAGGGGAACCGCATGGAGGACGACCCCAAGGAACTGTCAGAGAGGTTATCCCAGATAGACTCCAGGCTCAGCAGTATCGAACAGCGCCTGGAGTCAGTGGAAGGCAGCCTCCAGATCTTTCCCCGTCACCAGGCCAGGGACAAGGGGGCTAGCGCCAGGAGACCAGGCGGTAGCAGCCTGCACCAAGCCTACCGGGAATGGGAGACGGCCATCGGGGGAACCTGGCTCAACCGCATCGGGGTCATCGCCTTCATCCTCGGGGTTGGGTTCTTCTTGAAGTATGCCTTTGATAACCAGTGGATCGGCCCCCTGGGCAGGGTGGTCCTGGGCATCTCGGCCGGTCTTGGCTTCCTCTTAGGGGGGGAGCACCTCCAGTCAAGGGGCTATGCCCGGTTCGCCCAGGGCCTCACCGGAGGCGGCATCGCCATCCTTTACCTCTCTCTCTTCGCCGCCTTCAACTACTACGGCCTTCTCTCCCAGGCCTTGACCTTTGCCCTGATGATACAGGTCACCGTTGTATCTGTGGTGCTTGCCGTGAGGAACAACTCCTCTTCCATCGCGTTCCTGGGTGTCCTGGGCGGCTTTATCACACCACTCCTGCTTGGAAGGGGCGCCGGAGGCAGCACCGTGCTCCTGGTGTACATTCTCCTCCTGGACCTGGGCGTACTCGGGGTCTTGTACTTCAGGAAGTGGACCTTTCTCAACTACTTCGGGTTCGCCGGGTCTTACCTGTACCTCATATACAGCATCCTTGTCTCTGGACTCGGCCAGGGAGAAAGGATGCTCTTCATTGTGCTGTTCTTCCTTCTCTTCACGGCGGTCCCCCTGGCGTTCAACCTGGCAAATAGACAGCCTGCAAGGCCCAGGGACATTGTGCTGGTAGCCCTCAACTCGCTCCTCTTTTACGGGCTAGTCTACCACACCCTCCCATACCAGTGGCTGGGGACCGCAGCGCTGTGCGTGGGCCTTTTCTACCTGGTGCTCAACACCCTCATCGCCCGGATGACTCTGCGTGACACTCACCTGGAGACCACCTTCCTCATCACGGCCCTGGTCTTCTTCATACTCGCCGTGCCCGTCCAGCTTACCCGCCAGTGGGTGACACTGGCCTGGTCCCTGCAACTGGTGGTTCTCTACTGGCAGGGCCTGAAACTGGGCAATCTCGGGCTCAGGGCGATTTCCTACCTCCTATTACCACTGGCCATGGCATACCAGTGGAGTAACTTAGCGGGCAACTGGCACCTTTACGGATACCTCAAGCCAGCTGCCCCCTTCATCAACCAGGACTTCATCATATCCCTGGTCCTGGTGGCCGCGGCCTTCACCCTGCCCTTCCTGGGGTCTCGCCTGGGCGAAAGGGTGCTGAAGGATGAGGAAAGGGGGCTCCTGGCAGTTACCGGAATTGTGGCCAACCTCCTGCTTCTCGGGCTGGCCAGCCGGGAAATCTCCCTGTACTTCGGCTACCGGATCAGCCTTAAGCAGGTATCCCTTTCAGCCCTCTGGGCCAGTTACTCACTATTCCTCATGGCACTGGGGATCCTCAGGCATCACAGGGCCAGCCGGCTCCTGGCCATGGCCCTCTTCGGAGTCACCATAGCCAAGGTGTTCCTGGTCGACCTGTCCAGCCTGGAACCGGTTTTCCGGATCGTGGCCTTCACAGGGCTCGGGTTAGTCCTCATCGCAGCCTCCTTCATGTACCAGAGGCGCCTCAAGGCACCGCGAGGGAAGGGAGTGGGGGAAGGGAATGAATAGGGCTGGCCTTCTAGGCGCTGTCATGGCGCTCCTCGCCGTGGGGATGGCCTTACCCGCCCGTGCGGGAGGCGCGATGCCGGAATGGCAGTTCCAGAGAGAGATTGCCGGCCAGGTACCCGGCCTGGGAGTTGCCGGGGTCTACCTGCCACCGGAGGTCTACGCCCGGTCCCGGCCAGGCCTGGCCGATCTGCGAGTAGTCGATTCCTCCGGCAGGGCGGTTCCCTTCATCCTCTCGGACCGTCCAGCGGCCGTGGAGAGGGAGGAATTGCCCGCCACGATGCTGGACTACTCCCACGGTGAGAGCACCACCGTCTTCCTCTTGGACTTGGGGCCTCATGTGCCGCCCACAAACGGCCTTAGCATACAGACCCCGGAATCCAGCTTCCTCTATCCCGTGGAGGTCCGGGGCAGCCACGATATGGTGGAGTGGTTCCTGCTGGGGGAAGGACTCATCGTGGACTTCCAGGGCGAGGTTCACTTTAGGAGCCTTGAGGTGCGCTACCCCCAGAGCACCTACAGGTACCTGCGGGTCACCGTAACAAGGGACCTGCAACGCCCCCTGCCTGTGACGGGCGCCAGCGCCTTCTTCGTCCCGGAACGCCAGGGCACTCCGCTGGAGGCAGTGGCCTCGGAATACGCGTATGAAAGCCGGGACGGCCTGAGCACCCTTATCATCGACCTCGGCTACGAGAATCTCCCCAGCCACCACCTGGTGGTGAGTGTAGCCCCGGGCATGTTCCAGCGGCAGGTGAGCGTGTGGGGCAGCAACGACAGGGAGGAGTGGCAGCACCTGGCACAGGGCTCTTTTCTTTCCCTGGTGCTGGCGGATTACCGTAAGGAGCTGCTGGAGATTGACTACACCGGGGCTCACCGGTACTTGAAGATGGAGATCCACGATTCTGACAGCCCTCCCCTGGACATTGGGGGCGTTGACGTGCGGAGATACCCCGGTGAGGTCGTCTTCCAGGCAGAGCCGGGTAAGACCTATGCCCTTTACTACGGTAACCCTGCCGCCCCCCAGCCCACCTATGACCTGGAGACCCTGGCCAGCTACGTGCTTAGCCAGAGTCGCGTGAGACTGGAACTTGGTGTTGAGGTGGTAAACCCCCACTACACTCCTGCACAAGCCCGGACCGGATCCAGGCCATGGCTGATGTGGGTCATTGTCACCTTCCTGGCGCTTGTCCTGAGCTGGGTTACATGGAAGAAGCTGGCTTCAATGCCCAAATGAGGTGAGCGTGAAAACCATTGGCTCTTTACCCCTCTTCCACAAACACCCCGAAGGCTCAAACCACCCAAGGCATAGCCTTCCAGGCAGATTCCCACCTTGCCGGGGAACAATACAAGAAGCAGTCCAGTTTACCTAGGGAGGTGGGAAATCTTGCAAATCAGGCGAGGCGAGAACATCTCCGAATTGGAGAAGCACTACCTCAAGGAACAACTGCGCCATGAGAAGCTATGTGTTGCCAAGTGTGACAACTACTCGGCTCAGGTACAGGAGCCCGCGCTGAAAGGACTGGTCGGGCAGGTAAGGGATACCTGCCAGCGGCACGTCGATTCCCTGGCCAATGTTCTAAAGCGCCATGGCTTCCAGCCTGAGTAAGAAGATCAGGAGGTGACAGGATGAGGCTCACGGACAAAGACATGATCTCTGACGTGCTGGTGACCTGCAAGACGGTTTCCGAAGGCTATCACGTTGCCATGGTGGAGTCAGCGAACGAAGATGTCCGCCAGGTCTTCAAGCAGTGCCACGATGACCAGGTAAACCAGACAAAGCAGGTGTTCGACGCCATGAACTCGCGAGGATGGTACAAGGTGGAGCAGGCAAAACCCGAGACACTGCCAAGGTAGTTACGCGGCCTCCTGCCCCCGGGCAGGGGGCCGGTTACTTCTTCCATTCTCTCACCGCGTCCCTGAGATTCCCAAGGTGCCTGCTCGTCACCACGCCACTCACGGCAATACTGGTAACGACAATCCAGGTGCCGTGCCCTTGCAGGTACACGACTAGGGGAAAGCATAGTGACATCGCTACTGCCGCCAGGTACAGGCTGCGGAAGAGGATAAAGGCCAAAACCCCAACGGATAGCAGGCACCCCAGGACTGCGAGGGAGATGACGGCTAGCGCACCTAAAGCAGCTGCCAAGCCTTTTCCCCCGGAAAACCCCAGGAATACTGAGTAGTTGTGCCCAGAAACCACCCCAAGAAGGCCAAGAAAGGGCCCAAGGCCAGGACCCGCCAGGGCACCCCCAAGCCACGCTGAAACGGCTCCCTTGGATACATCCAGCAGGAAGGCCAGGAGCCCCCAGCCAAAGCCAGCGGTCCTCCAGACGTTCCTCCCGCCAAGGTTCCCGGAGCCCTCGAACCTGAGGTCCCTGCCCGTCCTGGCCCTGGCTATCAGGTATGAGGGGGAAACGGAGCCCAAGAGGTAGCCGATTAGGATTGCGAGAATGCCATTCATAACAGGGATATTCTCTCCCCCCCCGCCGGTATACGTAGATGCATATCACGCTGCCCTTTATAGTCCTCACTTGATTACTGCCCGCCCAATCCGCCCGGATTCCGTTCTTTGGTACCAGAATGGCAGTAGCAGGATCCCTTCTAGACCCTTGAGGTTGCCGCTGAAACTGACTCTCTTGCATGACGACGGCGCCATAATAGGGATTGAGGGCATCAACGTATTCAAATGTTCAGGGCTTACTCATCATAGCAGCAGGGGCTACCATAAAGCAGCCCGCGCCCTGCTGCCGAAACAGGGGGGTGTTCGCACTACCAATGCGGTCCAGTCCCTTTTTTGAGGTTGGTGCAGGTTGAAAAACCCTGCGCTTCATTGGTGTTGTTAGTTTCTTCCAGTGTTAAAAGGGGGGGGTTTTGCCCCTGTTTTTTGGTGTTAGCTCCAGAAATGCTCCAGAATCTTTACCAATGAAACACACCGACGTGAAGGGTTTTATGGATTCCGGCAACCTTGCCGGATCCCATAAAGCTTTAGCCTCCCACGCAAGGGATGGCCTGGTGGCCTGCCACACCCAGGAGGAGATAGCGGAGGCGGTGGGGTGCAGCCAGCAAACTGTATCTGATGTTTTAAGAGACTCTACCGATTTTGGCAATCTTGCCGAATTCGGTAAACCCGCCGCACATTTCAACGACGGAGCCGGTGAAGACGGCGAGCCCATCTGGAAGCAGCAGTCCAAGTCCAATGCCGCGGGCCACTTCGGAAACTCCGAGGTCCGCTGGGTGGAGAACCTGCTCTACCTTTACACCAAGCCTTTTGACGCCGTCGCTTCAATTCACGCCCGAAAGTGTTCACCCGGTGGGCTCCGTTTGATTCCGCTCACCAGATGCTCAAGGATATCCCAGATGTCCCCCGGTTGTTGCGCAACGGCCCAACGCCAGCGGCCAAAGCCGCCTTGTGCGTTAACCGCCTGAGTCCATTCGTCCAGATAACGATACTTGACCCGATCCTTTTCGGTTTCCTGGCCTTTTGTTTCTAGAACGAGCATATCTCCGCTGCTTAGGCGAACCAGGAAGTCAGGCCGATATTTCCGTACCACGCCTCGATAAATGTACAAGACCTCAAATCCCAGGTGATCGTTCTTAACCCAGGCATCCACGTGGTCGCTATCGTCCAAGATGAGAGCATCAGATGCCTCCCATGTACTGTCGTAGACACAAACGTTGATGTGTGATTTACGCGTTCGCTCCCATGGCTTACCCGTGTACCAAGTTCGCATTTGACCTGTCGCTCGGATGGGGTGGTCGCGGTCGAATACCGGCACGAGCCGCTCAGTATTTTCCTGCCGCACTGCCTCCCAAAGATGCTGGACGACGCGTGACATGTTGAGGGTAATAATCAAACGGCGAGGGAGATCATCTTGATAAAAGAGTGGGGGGCGAATGTCGATGCGATCGGATCGGATAAACTGCTCGGTCAGCCTCACCAATTGAGCCAGCAAGACCTCACGGTTGCCCTTCCAGTCGCTCTTCATCTGGTCGAACTCATCCCGTGCGACCGTAAAGATAATGTGCTGGGTGCGCAACTCGCGGGCCAGCCGCTCCAATTCAATACGGTTGATCTTGGACACGTCCGGTTGACCTTCCAGAATGGGGGCAAGATCTGCCACCTGCGCCGTCTTTGCCGCGTCCAGCTCCAGGGTGCGCACCTTTGACCAGTCCACGACCAATCTTGGCCCAAAGACGTGTTCAATACGCACTACGTTGGGCCAGCGAATCTCAAACTCTGATTTGGCGGGGTCTGGCTCGACCGGGGTCTTGGGTTTAGGCGGCACCGGTGGCCCATCCTCCCCGCCTTCGTGTGGCAAGAAGGTGAAGGGCACGCCAAAGATGTTGACATGCTCTGGCTCGAACAACCCCGCTTCGGGATCAACCTCGTAGGATGTGCGCCGTAGCCCTCGCCCCACCACCTGTTCACACAACAACTGGCTGGTGAAGGCTCGCAGCCCCATAATATGCGTCACCGTCTTGGCGTCCCATCCCTCGCTGAGCATCCCCACCGAAATGACTTTTTGGATCTTTTCGCCGGGTTGGCCAGTTCGCCCCACCGTGTCCACCATACGGCGCAACAGCTCCGCCTGCTCTGTCCTAGTAAACTTAGGTTTCGCCAGCGCTGCATCGTCTTCTCCTTCGTCGTCTTCCACAGGGGGACAAGACAGCGCGGTTGGCTCTTGGAGCGCTTCCGCCTCACTGAGCACTTTCGAGTCAATGTGCAGAATGCGGTCCGGATCGCAGAGTTCATCAATGTGGATGCGCCTGGAATCAAAAGCGTGCTTGACCCGCGCCGCCGTCTCGGTTCGGTTGCATACGGTGATCATAACCGGTGGGGTGGCAAGCCCGGCCTCGGCCCACGCCCTCTGGGCCTCACGCCAATCGTAGCCCAGCAGGTAATAGGCGTTGAGCACTAAGTCAGGCAGCGGTTCTTCGGACTTGGCCCGGCGGTTGAGGTCGTCTTTCACCTCTGGATCGTTGTATAGGTGGTATAGATCAAGTCCGGATTGTTGGTGTAAATTCCCCCTGGCAGACGGGAAAGCGGAAGCTTAAGGAGCCTTCTACCAGGAAGAGGGTGGCCTTTCCTCCTTCTCCTTCCTCACGCCTTCTTCCTCTTTTTACACACCATACGTGACGGGCAGTTTGGAGATGTGGCTTGCGTGCAAGACGCAGGAGGAGATAGCGGAAGTGGTGGGACTGTCACGGGAAGGGGTTAAAAAAAGTCCTTGACAGTATAACTAACGGCAACCTTGCCGAAAGTTATAAAGCCGCCGCGAACCACCTGGTGGACTTCAGGCCGCCAATCTATAACGTCTGGAACTTCCCCGCCTGCGGCAAGCGGTACGGCCACGCGGCCAAGGGTGTCAGTCAGACTTGCATCCTTTTTTGCCCCGGTGATAAGTAAGGACGGCGCGTTTCACGACTCCCTTTGCGCGCCGCTTGCCTGCTTTTGCGCAAGTTTGCGCAAGGATATGCCGGTGCGGGCAGGGAACGGAACCGCCTGGAAGGCCACCTGGCGGCAAAATCCGGGCACGGGTGATACCCCACCACCGGGCCATCCAGGTGCGGCTTGCCCTTCCCTGGGCCTAGAAGGCCACTGGGAGGGAAATTGCCAGATTCAGGCAGGAATCCGGCCGTTCGCTACACCCCGTTCTCCCCGCCGCCTCCAGGATAGGCTACCCTTCTCGAGGGGGAGAATATTTCACGCAAATAATCGGGCCTTCGCAAGGGGGCGAAGGTCGGGGAATTCCTCCACGGCGCGGGCAATGTTGAGGGCCTTGCTGACGGCTTGCTGGGAAATGCCGAATTCACTGGCGGTTTTCTGCTGGGTGCGGCCATCGTCCCGTTCACCACGCTGTAGTATACGGGGGCCTTGCTTCAAGCCCCGTGTCTTGTCAGCCTTCCCCTCCTCCGCCTCCCTGAGTTCGTGATACTCCTTGAGGGCCTCGGCCACTTCCTCCTCCTTTCGAAACCCCCGCATTCAAAAGGCCTCCAATGCGTAAAGAAAAAAACCCTGCTGCCACACCGGTTTCTTGCCCCTGTTCCTAGACTTTTGACCCCCTATACCCCCCTGGCCCGCTCCCCGCGGGGATGAAGCCCGGCGCTGCCCCATCCTGCCCCTCGGGCCACGCCGCAGGGTCTCGTGGCGCATGAGGGAGGAGGTCCCGGCAGGCAGGCAGTCCTCGATGACCAGGAGGCCAGCCTGAGCGAGGGCTAGGATGATATCGGGTTGGGAGTATGCTAGGTATTCGAACACGGATGCCACCATGCCACCCCTCCAAAGAGAAACCGACCTAGACCCTTACGGGTTGGTCGGCATCGCTTCTTTGCTTAGCCCTCGTATGCTAGAACGGAACGTCTTCGAAAATGAATATGTCTTTCGTCCTGTTCATGCTGTTAAGCAATTGAAGACCCTTTCCCCACGGATATGTGGCTCTGCAGTTATTGCTGGTGTAGTTGCTGCAGCCCCAAAAAGCCTCCCAGTTACTTCTGTTAAACTTGAGGCTCATTGTCCCTTCGGTACATCTGGGATTGGGACAGGGGAGGACTATGTCATCGTTGGTAGCTACAACGCGCTGATCAAAACCAAAGACAATCACCGTAACATATTGTACCCCGGCCTGGAGTATCTGCCGGGTACACTCAAGGCACGTCGACCCCGAGAGAAGAACATCATCCACTAGGACTACGTGATTGGCACTTGAGACTATCCTTGCCTTGAACTTACCCTCGACATTCTCAGCCCGCTTGTTAAAGGGAACGTGTTTCTGGGATGGATATGCCTTCTTGCAGGTGAGGATCTCCGGTGAATACAACGTCATCATCCCAGATTGTGCACATGCTTCACGTACAGTCTGTTGGAGTCCGGAAAGACAACCTGCCCCCGATGGGCGCGGAGGGACTACAGTAACCACCTCGAATGGGTTGCCACTATGAACGTGCTTCAGGGCAAACGACAGAGTCTTGGCGAGAACGGGTTCTTTGGTATTCTTGCTCTTAAGAATCCGTTGCGAATACTGGTGCTTTCTTGCCCGATCATCACCGGTTGGAAAGTACCGCCCCAGAGCAATTATCTTGACACGTGGCTGCATGTCAGGGTCTATTGCCACTGGCGGATTGCCAATAGTCCTACCCCGGAGCCCCGACGGCCTTCTGTCTCGGCCAACAAGGGTTGCAGTGATTTCACCAAAGTATCCTGGCATAGAACCGCCCAAATAGTCTCTCAGTTCCTCTTCGAGACGTGTTACACTGGTCACGAAGAGGTCGGGGAGCACGTTGCCAGCCTCCCACCTTTCGGCCATCAAGACTGTGCTCACTCGAGTATTGATGGCCTCGCCGAGCTCTTGTTGGTTCCAAGTAACATACAAGGCTTCATGCGGCTCCATGTTGTTTTGTTCCAGAACTTGTCTGATATTTCCTTTGACATGGGGGAAGTAATGGAAACTTCGTGGCGTGATCTTTCCACTTTGTTTCCATGATTTCGTCCAGGCATTGATATTCTGAGGGTCTATAACAAAAGTGCACCCGAAGCTACGGGTTAAGGGCCCCCATTCTTCCTGGTTCTCAAGCACCTCAGCGGCGGGACTTATGATGATGTGCCCCAAGGAATTCAGTTCGACAAACATGGCGCTTGAGACAGCCTTATGACTTCCGTATTTAACACCTGCTGCGTTCCTTGCGTAGGCAACAACCGTTCTCTCCTGAGGACTCCTACCAGTTCATCAATAGATGCGAATTCGTGCGCTCCTTTCTGAATGAAGCGCTTAGGCCATGTTAGAGCTTCGTTTTCAACAGCACTCTTTGGGATGAAGAGTTTTCTTTGCTGCTTAAGGCATTGTCTAGCCTGAATTAGGGCCCCGCTGGTCTCAGACGCCTCTATCACAACGGTACCTAGACATAGGCCGCTCATCAGCGCGTTTCTCATCGGGAAGAAGTGTCTCCTAATTCCGGCTCCTGGATAGAACTGCGATATCAGAAGGCCTATCTTCCCTATCGTTTCTTGGAGTCTCTGGTTCTCCTTAGGATAACTCAGTCTTAGGGGCGTTCCCAGAATGGCCATTGTGTTGCCACCAACGCTGATTGCCCCTTTGTGTGCAGATGCATCCACACCTCTAGCGAGTCCAGAGACGACAACAATTCCGTTCTCCGCCGTAAGGCAAGCCAGTTTATATGCACGCTGCATTCCCTCGGAAGAGGGATTGCGTGTTCCAACTATGGCAAGCGCCGACCTATTCAAGAGCTCCAGGTTACCTGTGAGGAAAAGGAAGTCCGGAGCCCCATCAATCTCATTGAGTAGAGTGGGATACAGAGGGTCGCGGCGATCCAGTACATAGTCGTGACCCCAAGCCGTGTTTTCTCTCATCACGCTCCTGACTCTCGTCCAGACACTTCTGACTTCATTCTGGGGGAAGGGCGCCTCTGTCCAATCTCCGATGAATGATGGCAAGGGCTGGGTAGTGTCTACCTTCAGATCCATCTTGCGCCATATTCTCGATGTTTCCTGGGTCCTCTTCCCAAGAAGCTCCCAAAGCGCAAAGTAGTTGCACGCACTTTCAAAACTGTCCTTCAATCGGAATGTCATGGTTTTGCCCCCTAACAGAGGACTTCGTCTATCCTATCCTTTTCCTCTCGATGCTGTCTATCCAAATAGGCTTTCCGCCTTGCACTTTAATGATAATCTCCCCGTACTTGACATCTGCAAGAGCTTCTTCAACGTGCCGTAAAATATCTTTGAGCATAACCTTTCCGGTGACTACCTTTCGACTCTCTCCCATGGCAATCCTCCTTCACGAAGCATGGCTCCATCTGTTTCCCTGTCAACGGTCATGCAATTCACCCACCTGAGGGGAAATTCCGTCAAGTAATTCACCCACCCCAGAGTCAGGTAATTCACCCACCCTTAGAGCCTGTTGCATGAACCCCTACTGATTAGCGATATAAGGGCAAAAATTAGGTTTGAACCAGGAGATTAGACCCCATATGGCGAATCAAGTATTAGGTACAGAATCATTGCCATGTGGGGTGAGATGGAAATGCCTTATAACTTCATCAAATGTAACCGAGAGCAGCCCTATCTGCTTCCACCAAGTCTGAGGGATTGGCTTCCGGAAGACCACTTGGCATGGTTTGTGTTGGATGCGGTAAGCGCGATGGATGTTTCAAAATTCTACGAGAAGTACCGGATAGATGGTTGGGGAGGCTCAGATTACGAACCGTCAATGATGGTAAGCCTTACGCGTATTGCATAGGGGAGCGGTCGAGCCGGAAAATAGAGCGGTTATGCGAGGTAGACATAGCGTTTCGGGTTATCATGGCTAACAATATGCCGGACCATTGTACCATTGCGCGGTTTCGGAAGGACAACAAGAAAGCACTCCATGAACTCTTTATTCAAGTTCTGCGGTTATGTGCGGAAGCAGGTCTCGTCAATGTGGGAGTGGCTTCACTCGATGGGACAAAGGTCAAAGGTGATGCATCCCTTGCCGCTAACCGTAAGCGGGAGTCTATAGAAGAGGAAGTCAAAAAGATGCTTGAGGAGGCCGAGGCCAAGGACCGGGAAGAGGATGATTTGTTCGGTCCTAACCGTCGAGGGGATGAGATGCCCGAGGAGTTGCGGAATCGGCAGAGTAGATTAGCCCGCTTGAAAGAATGTAAGGAAAGGCTTGAGCGGGAGCAAGCGGAAGCCCGGGCAAAACAACAGGAAAAGATAGATCAACGGGAAACCGAGCAGAAGAGAACAGGAAAGAAAAAACGCGGTCGTAAACCCAAAAAGCCCGAAGATGTTGTGGACCCAGAAGCCAAGGCAAATGTGACTGACCCCGACAGTCGGATTATGAAGACGAGGGCAGGATTCATACAGGGTTATAACCCGAGTTTAACAGATAAAAGGGGCAAAATCTCCCGAAACCGTTGCGGTTACAGGAGATTTTGGGGTACTGCTGAGGTATTAAAACGTAGTCACATGGCCGTAGTCTTGTCGAAGCTGTATTTGATCTGCCGCAATTCGCTAACCGTAGGTAGTTTGAGGTTGTCGTTGAGCCCCAGCGCATCAAGGATTAGCTGCATGTCTTCATTGGGTTTGGTCAGCCGGTAGTACCCCCCGGGCAAAGCGTCGGCTTGGAATGAAACGAGTGCCCTTTTGATCCGATCGGCCGAAATGCCTGACTCCCAGCCATCTTCATTGAGCAGGTCCTTACCTTGAAATGCCAGGACTTTACACTGGATGAGCCGAATCATAGTCAGAGCCATGA
>JBFMCS010000054.1 GCA_040754315.1 Bacillota bacterium | reverse complement strand
ACTGGCCGGAGTGGGTTCACGGACAGTCTAAACGGGCGTGGACAGGATGTAAGACTTTTCGGAGCAATCCTGGATGAAGCGTCAAAATTGGCCGAAGAGAGGCGGCCTTCCAAACTTGCGATTTAGGCAGGTTTGGTAAACCAGGGATGACATGGAAGGTTGTTCCGGTCTGGAGATCTACAGGGAGGCAATTGTCATAGATATGGCCTGCCCCCTCGCCAGCTACAAAGACTGTTTTGATCTGTGGATCCGTGGCGGGGCTACGAGCATAGCCGTGACGGTGACAGAGGAGATTGAAGACGACATCGCACCGGCCATCCAGAAGACGGCGGCGTGGCTCCAAAGGATAGAATCGGGTTCACACAGGCTCCTCCTGGTGAGGTCTGTGGAGGACATCTACAGGGCAAAGAGGGAGAACAGACTCGGCATAATAATGGCGTTTCAAAACACCCGAATGCTGGGAAAGGATTTGAACATGATCAGGGTGTACTACCAGCTGGGTGCCAGGGTGATCCAGCTTTGCTATAATACCAGGAACGATGTTGGTGACGGGTGCGCGGAGAGGACAGATGCCGGCCTCAGCATCTTCGGTGAGAGGGCAATCCGTGAAATGGAACGTCTTGGGATAGCGGTGGACCTATCGCATACCGGCTACAGGACAACCATGGAAGCGATGGAGGTCTGCACGAAGCCGCCGATCTTCTCTCACAGCAACGCGAAGGCCTTGTGCGATTCCAGGCGAAACATCACCGATGACCAGATCAGGTCAGTTGCCCGCAAGGGGGGTGTAATCGGCCTCACCGGCTACCCCGGTTTCCTGGGTAGGAGGCACCCTTCAATGAATGATCTCTTAGACCATGCCGACCACATCATCAAGGTCGCGGGAATCGACCATATGGGGCTGGGCATTGACTACTACGAGGGTATGGCGGGAATCGCTGATCCCAAGGAGGCCCGGGAACTGTACGATAGATTCATAACGGCAGGCACATGGGCAAAGGAAGAATACCCTCCTCCGCCCTGGCACTATCCCCAGGGCATAGACCGCCCAGATACCCTCTACAACATTGGGGAATCCATGAAGAAGCGAGGATATTCCAGGGATAACATGAGACAGTTGCTGGGGGGAAACTGGGTAAGGGTCCTGGGAGAAACGTGGAGGTGAAGACCCGGCCCCGGGCCAGTTGGAATGGCCCCTGTCTCGGCGGCATCGCAGGTTCGAGATGGAGAGCGCCGGACGCTCTGAAGCTTGAACAACCTGCCGGGCGGAACCTGCCCGTGTAGTGAACCTTTTCATCTTCTTATCTACCCGTCCTCGCGTCGCGGGGTTCGCCCAGCCTGCGCAGCTCCTTCGAGGGTCGGCACTCGCTTGCCGCGGCTTTGTCTCCAGATCCCCTTTCCCCCGCCGCCAGGCACACCCGTCAGGAGGACAAGTACCCCTTGACGGTCCTGCGATACGGCATCCGGCTCGACACCGGAGGGCCAGGCGCTTTCAGAGGCAGAATGGGAGCCGTAAGAAAGTACCGGGTGGATACGGGCGAATGCTTGCTCTACCTCTGGTGGGAGCGTTCAAGGACCCCGGCGTGGCGCTTGTTGGGAGACGGCTGGGCGACAGGGTCGCAGGTGATCGTCAACCGGGGGCCGCAAGGGAGCAGTGCATGCTCAAGGGCAACGGCTTCCGGCTCAAGGGGAAGGACGTCATAATCTGCCGGACAGGCGGAGGAGGGGAGGTCGGGGGACTCGCTTCAGAGGAGCCTTGTCAGGGTGGCCGAAGACATCGCTGGCGGCTACATCACGAAGGAACACGACGAGAAGGTTTACGGAGCCACGAACCCCGCGGTTTTGGCCCGGCTGGAGATGGGGTTTCCACCTAGGCGAATTGGCCTGCCGCTCGTGCGTGAATGAGAGAAGTCCTGGATACCCTGGGTGACCGGGACTTGGGGCAAAGGACTGCCGCCGCAGGGGGGCGATGATTCCTAAAGCCGCCTGGCCTTTGCCCCTTGTGTGCGGGCTTGGGCAGCCTTGAAGAAGGTTAATGCCAGCCATGAATACACAGGTGAGCTCCTGGAGAAGGGAACGAACGGAGTCTACACGGGGGCAAGCATTAAGAGAGTGATGAGTGGATGGGCTCTCCGACCTGACCCCTCCCGAAATCGCCGAGATCCAGGAGCAGGATGAAGGCTGGCTCACGGGCTATGTGATGAGCATATATAGTGGCGCACTGGTGGAACTTCGGAAGCCTGCCCAGCCACGTGCGGTTCATCCCTGACGCAACTGGGGTCACAGCGCCAGCATGGTCCCGGTGTATGCCTACGGGCCGGGCGCCTGGGTGTTCGACGCCATCTACGGCAACACTGCGCTGCCCAGGAAGACGGCTGATCTGGCAGGGCTCGGGACCTTCCCGGTGGTCTTGGCAACCTGGTACGGTGAGGGGATGAGGCTGAGCCGGGACCCGCTCATAATGGAGGGCGTCGTCTGGGTACCCTTCAGGGACATGCTGGAGGCTGCGGCCTACTCCGTTGGTGAGTTTCACTGGCTAAGTTCCCAATCTCTAACCGGATAGCGCTCCCATATTCCGCCTCCTGGCAGGGCTTGGCTAGGCAAGGCCATCCTTGACAAGAAGAGCACCTGGGTGTTATCTTTGTTGTAGCGTACTTAGCACTCTACGGCCAAGAGTGCTAAACCGCGGAAGGGGGCGAAGCGGGTTGACCTTGGATGAGCGCAAGCGCAAGGTGCTTCAGGCCCTAGTGGAAGACTACGTGGCGACGGCCGCGCCTGTTGGCTCCAGAACTCTTGCCCGCAAGTATGGGCTAGGGGTCAGCCCTGCCACCATAAGAAATGAGATGGCCGACCTTGAGGAGATGGGTTACCTGGAGCAGCCGCACACCTCGGCCGGGCGAATTCCCACGGACCTTGGCTACAGGTTCTATGTCGACAGCCTGATGAGGATCAGGGGACTGGACCCCTATGAGATCCGGCGCCTGTGCGGTGTGTACGAGCGCAAGTTTCGCCAGGTCGAGAAGGTGCTGCAGGAGACCGTCAAGGCCCTCTGTGACACCACGGACTACCTGGCACTGGTCTTAGGGCCATACATCGGCCGGACTTCCCTTCGCCATGTTTTCCTTTGTCCCATGGGCCCAGGTATAGCCATGCTCGTGCTGGCCACCGACGTAGGGTTCGTGGAGAACCGTTTCCTTGAAGTGCCTGAGGAGACGACCGGGGAGGACCTGGCTTACGTTGCCAGGGTGCTTCAAACCCGGCTGGAGGGCATGGACATCGCCAGGATCAGTTCCACGGCGGTCGTGGAGATCCAGTCGGAGCTCAGCCAGTACCGCACCTTGCTGGAACACTGCCTGGACATGATCCGGGCAGCCCTGGAGCCATTAGAGGAGAACAGGGTATGGATAGGGTCCACCAGCAAGATGATGTCACTTCCAGAGTTCCGGGACGTGGACAGGATCAGGGCGATAATGAGGATCATCGAACAGCAGGAGCTGGTCATGGCCCTCATGCTCAACACCGGGCTGGGGATCAAGGTTTCCATAGGAGATGAGAATCCCGTACAGGAAATGAGGGACTGCAGCCTCGTGACAGCCACATACCAGGTTGCCGGCCAGGTTGCGGGAAGTGTTGGGCTCCTCGGCCCGAAGCGTATGGACTACGCGCGGGCCGTGGCGGTGGTGGATGTGGTGGAAAAAGCCTTGAGCGAGGCATTAGGAAGGGTGGCCGGGGCCTGAGGCCCGGGCGCGCTCTAGGTTCTCCGGTTGATGGTGGTACATTGAGGGGGTCTTGATATCCCCTCAACCAATTGAGAGGGACCGTTGCTAGGCTGGGCCAGCGAACGTCGCTTAGTTGAGGAGGATTTGGATGAGTCTGAAGCACATTTCCGGGGGCTCTGACGTGGACGAGAAACTGGCGGCCTTGCTGACCAACGCCAGTGCTGTGAGGGCCATCGCCCAGGCGGTGGAGGGCACCATCGGGCCCAAGGGACTGGATACCTTGCTGGTGGACCGTTTTGGCGAGGTCGTCATCACCAATGATGGCATTACCATTCTCACAAAGATGGACGTGAACCACCCTGCCGCCAGGATGGTCATTAACACCGCCAAGGCACAGGAGGAGGAGATTGGTGACGGCACGACCACGGCCACCATTGTAGCCGGCGCCATCCTGGGGGAGGGTCTTTCCCAAGCCATAAAGGGGGTTCCCGTAACCCGGATCATTGAGGGTATCCGGCTGGGCATCCGGAAGGCAGTGAATTGCATACGCGAGCGGTCCAAACCGGTAACCGGTGTGGATGACCCCATCCTTAAGCGCGTGGCCCTGGTGGCTGGCAGGGAGCATGAAGACATAGCAGACTTAGTGGTGGAGGCGGCCCGGCTGATAGGTGCCGGAAAGCTCCACGAGCCGGGGTTCAAGCTCTCTGACACGATAGTATCAGAGGAAGGCGCGGAGAATGAGGTATTCATGGGGGTCATCATCGACCGGGAGAGGGTCAACAAGGAGATGCCCAAGGAGGTTAACTCCGCGCGCATCCTGGTGATTGACGATGCCCTGGAGCCTGAGGAGATCGAGGATGAGGCTCTGGGCACCGAGGCGGGCTTTAATCGCTCCATGGAATTGCAGCAGGAGTTCCGGGTCAATCTCAACAAGGCAATTCACCTGGGAGTAAACGTGGTCCTGGTGGACCGGAACATAGACGATGCAGCGGAGGAGATCCTTACCGACGCCAATATCATGGTTATGCAGCGGCTCTCCTCCCGGGAACTAAGGCAGGCGGCAGAGCATACCGGCGCGAGGCCCATGAAGAGAACGGGGCTCAAGAAGGACCCCCAGGAGATGGAACGCTACATCGGCCATGCTGCCCGGGTATACGAGGACGAGAAACTGGAGCATGTCCGGGTCCTGGGGGGCAAGGGGAAACCCATGGCCACCATACTGGTGGGTGCTGCCACCGAGGAGGTTGTGGATGAGCGGGAACGCATAGCCGAGGATGCCGCCGCCGCGGTCCAGGCTGCGGTCAAGGGCGGGGTTGTGCCTGGAGGCGGTGCCATAGAGATCTTCGTTTCCCGGCAGGTCAGCGAGGTCCGGGCCAATGTCAGAGGCATGGCCGCCTACGGCGTGGACTGCGTGGCGGAAGCCTTAAAGAAGCCCTTGTCCCAGATCGTGGCCAACGCTGGCTTCAACCCCCTGGAAAAGGTGGGTGATGTCACGGCTGTCCAGGCCGAATCAGGCAACCCCTGCCTGGCGATTGACTGTGACACGGGTGAGGTCGCTGACATGATGGAACTGGGGGTTGTTGATCCCACCCTGGTGAAGACCTACGCCTTGGAGGCAGCGGGTGAGATAGCCGAGGCCATCCTGAGGATCGATACTATAATAAAGAAGAAGGACGAAGGAGAGAGGGGCGAAACCCAACCTGAAGCAGGTGGGGAAGACATGGATTTCTAGGAGTGAAGGCAGTTGGCCAATCGTGACTACTACGAGGTGCTCGGTATTGCCAAGGATGCCTCTGAGGCAGAGATAAAGAAGTCCTACCGCCGGTTGGCCAGGCAGTACCACCCCGATGCCAACCCCAACGATCCCAGCGCGGTGGAGCGTTTCAAGGAGATCACCGAGGCCTACGAGGTGCTCTCAGACGCGGAGAAGCGTACCAGGTACGATCGCTACGGCAGCGCCGAGGCTCCTTCTTTTGAGGGTGCCCAGGGGTTTGATTTCGGGGGCGGCTTCAGCGGAATGGAGGACCTGTTCGATACCTTCTTCGGCGGGGGCGGGCGCCAGCGCAGGGCGTCACCCACCCCTGTCCGGGGGGCCGACCTTGAAATGCGGCTGGACATCGACCTGGAAGAGGCGTTCAAGGGCGCCAGCAAGGAGATAGACGTACGGAAGATCGACAAGTGCCACATATGCGATGGGACCGGCGCCAAGCCGGGCACACAGCCCAAGACCTGCCCCACCTGTCACGGCACCGGGCAACTGGAGTCCGCCCAGGGCTCCCTGTTTGATCGCTTTGTCATGGTACGGACCTGCCCACACTGTAGGGGTGAGGGGCAAGTCGTGGACGTACCCTGCCCGGAGTGTGACGGAGCTGGCAGGCTCCAGAAGAAACGTCGTATTAAGGTGGAGATCCCGCCGGGCGTTGACACGGGCCTCCGGCTAAGGCTCCAGGGAGAGGGGGAAGCCGGGCAACGGGGCGGGCCCCCGGGAGATCTCTACGTTATCACAGTGGTTAAGCCCCACAAGCTGTTCACCCGGAAGGGAGACGACCTCTACCTGGAGGCCTCCTTGGGGTTCCCCCAGGCGGCCCTGGGTACCACGCTCAAGGTGCCTACCATTGACGGGCCCAAGGTATCTCTCCGGGTGCCCGAGGGTACCCAACCCGGGGCGATGCTGCGTCTCAAGGCCAAGGGCATGCCTTCCCTCAGGCGGGCTCACAGGGGGGATCTCTACGTTCAGGTGAAGGTGGAGGTCCCGACCCGGCTCAGCCCCCGGGAGAAGGAGATCCTGAAGGAGATGGCCAGGATCCGTGGGGAGGAAGTGAACCAGGAGAAGAGTTTCTTCCAGAAGATGAAGGACGGATTCGGTGCGGGCTGAGGTGTTGTCATGAGATACCTTGAGCTGAGAGCCCAGATGGACCGGGTCTTGGTGGAGGCAGCCACCGCCGTTCTCCTGGAGATGGTACAGGGTGTCGCTTGGGAGGAGGGTTCCAGTTGGACGGTAGTCGCTCACTTCCCTGACACCCAGGAGGGAAAGAGAAGACTTGAAGAGGCGAGCCGGGTTTTGAAGAACCTGCCCGCCTTTTTCCATATGGTGAAGGCCCCTCGGCTTAGCGTGGGCACGCGGGACGAGGAAGAGTGGGCGGAGGCTTGGAAGAAGTACTACAAGCCGTTGAGGGTAGGGCCATTCTATGTGGTGCCTGCATGGGAGAGGCCAGAGATTACTGGAGATGATCTCGTGCTTCGCCTTGACCCTGGAATGGCCTTCGGTACGGGGACTCACGTCACGACCCAGCTGGCCATGGAGGCCATAGCCCGAGAGGTGACCCCGGGCATGCGGGTGCTGGACGTGGGCACAGGCTCCGGAATACTGGCCCTGGCAGCTGCATTGAAGGGTGCGTCCCAGGTATGGGGGATAGACCGGGATCCCGTGGCGGTGAGGTCGGGCAGGGCCAACGCTAGGCTTAACGGTCTCTCAGGCCGGGTACGCATCACCAGGGGTGAGCTGGTCCAGTGGGCTCGCCCGGACCGCCCTCCCCTAGACGTCGTTGTAGCCAACATCACTGGGGGAGTCATTCGCTCCATAACACCCCTTTTGGCCAGGATACTGAAACCCGGGGGCACCTTTATTGCCTCGGGAATAGTGGACACCCAGGAGGAAGATACCGTCAAGACCCTCTCTCAGAACGGGTTTGCCCTGAGCACCAGGCGCAGGGATGGATGGGTCCTCATTACTTCGCGGAGGTGAGGGATTGCACCGTTTCTTTGTGCTTGACCGCGGTTTTTGCCTGAGCCCGGAGGATGCCCACCATGCCATGAAGGTGCTCCGGCTGGGCACCGGGCACCTGCTGGTGGCGGTGCTTCCCGGAGGGCCGGAGGTCCTCTGCAGGCTAGAGGTCACGGGCGGCAACCCGAGGCTCCTTCCCCTGGAGGAGCGGCAGCCGAGGTCTGAGCCGCCGGTGGATGTCACGCTTTTCCAAGGGCTTCCCAAGGGAGACAAGATGGATCTGGTGGTGGAGAAGGCCGCGGAGATCGGGGTGTCCCGGGTTGTGCCCGTAATGACCCACAGGTCGGTTTCACGAGCTGACCCCCGGTCCTCCCCCAGGAAGGTAGAGCGCTGGAGGCGGATTGCCAGGGGGGCGGCGGCGCTCTCGGGCCGTCTCATCATCCCGGAGGTCACGGAGGTGATGGACTGGTCCGGTGCTATGAGTCTCGTGGAGAGTCTCCCCTTGGTAGTTATGCCCTGGGAGGCAGGGGCCCCGGGCGGGCTCAGGGAGGCTCTCAGGGATGCCCCGTCCAGCATCGGGATGTTTATAGGTCCTGAGGGTGGCTTCGAGAAGCAAGAGGTGGAAGAGGGGATGAGAAAGGGTTTGCTGCCAGTTAGCCTGGGACCCAGGATCCTCAGGACGGAGACTGCAGCCATAGCTGCCCTCGCCCTGATCATGGGTATCGCGGGAGACCTCGGGGGGCCCAGGGACTCATGGAACACAGGGTGGCAGTCTCCTGAGACCGGAGAATCCAATAACTCTTAGCCTTGATCTACCTGAACACCACAGGGATTAATATATCCGAACAGCGGGCCGCCGTGGGTTCATCTATCACCCGCGGCGGTTGTCGCACTCTGATGTCTCCTCCCGGACTTGAGAGCGAAGTACCCCAGGCCAAGTACCGCCGGCAGCAACGCACCAATTGACCAACTGCTGGAGGGTCAATTCCTGTCTGGAACCCCTCTCAGGGCAGAAGCCTGAGTATTCTGTGATGGCATTTCTTTTCCAAAGTGCAGAATTGGAGAAGGAATTTCCCTCCCCCTGTTGAATGAAGGTTATCACAGCATGTTATAGCTTATCACTATATGAGAGGTGCTGGACATGGCGATTGGCCCCCACGAGATCAGGGCTGCACTGCTGTCCCTTGATCAAGAGAGGTGTTTTGGTTTTGCCAAGAGGATCGCAGATGGAGAAGATGACGTGTTAGTAGCGCTGGAAGAAGGGTTCGCCGCAGGCATACGCGATGTAGGGGCAAAATTCCAGTCCGGCCAGTTCTTTCTCCCAGAACTGATAGTCGCCTCAGACATAATGAAAGAGTGCATCAAGATGCTAGACTCCCGGCTGAGACGGGAGGGCCTGCAGACTTCCCCAAAAGGTACCATCATCTTGGGCACAGTGGAAGGCGATATACACGACATTGGCAAGACCATTGTATCGACGCTGCTTTCCACTGCTGGGTTCGAGGTTATTGATCTAGGTGTGGACGTTCGAACCGAGAGGTTCATAGAAGCTGCGGAATCGCACCATGCCTTTGCCATTGCCCAATCGGCTCTTCTTACGGTCACTGCGCCTCGGATGTCTGAGCTTATAGATGTAATGCTGGAGAAGGGCATTCGACACAAGTACAAGGTAATTATTGGTGGTGCTGTTGTTACCCCTGAATTCGCTTCCAAGATTGGGGCTGACGGCTTCGGGGCTGATGCAGAAGATGCAGTGAGAGTGGCTCTACACCTTTCCAGGGGAGGAAGTATTCAATGAACTCCACACGTAAGGGTGGACGTCTCGGGTTCTTGAGTCCGGAGGAAATTGAAGATATTCACTTGGCAACCCTGCACGTTCTCAAGACTACGGGGGTTGCCGTCAAGCACCCTGATGCACTCGACCTTCTGCGCCAGGCAGGAGCCTGGGTAGACGAAGCACAAGGACGTGCACGACTGCCAGAGCACATGGTAATGAAATCCATCAGCACTGTTCCAAAGACGATTACACTGTATGGACGTGGCGACCCCCGCCACAACCTCAGGGTCGAGGGCAAGCGGGTACACTTCGGGACTGGCGGTGCTGCAATCTATGTATTAGACCTGGATACCGGGACAAGACGCCTAGCCACCACCAAAGACGTCAGTGATTTCGCCAGGCTAGTGGAGGCTCTTGACCACGTACACTTCTTCATGATACCCCTGTTCCCTAGTGACGTGTCCAAGGATGACGCAGACTTGGCCCGTTACGAAGCGGCACTCCCTCACACCACTAAGCATGTCACTGCTGGTGTGCATGTTGAGTCCGCCTGTGCAAGAGTCCTGGATATGGTCACCGATTTGGCAGGGGGACCGGAGGCTCTCAGGATGAGACCGTTCATTTCCATGGTCGCAGATACTGTCAGCCCCCTGACCTTGGAACGAGTCAACTGCAATACTACAATGGAGTGTGCCCGGCGGGGAGTCCCCGTGATTTGTGGCTCTGAGGCTTTATCTGGGGGAACCAGCCCTGCAACCCTCGCAGGCACCCTTGTTGTTATTAACGCTGAAGTCCTTGCTGCGCTGTGTCTTCACCAGTCTACGCAGCCTGGAGCCCCCTTCCTCTATGGAACCATATCAAGCATCATGGACCTTCGGAAGGGAACCTATACCGCTGGTGCCGTTGAGACAGGCATGATTTCCGGCGCGGTGGCCCAGGTAGCCCAGAAATACGGGATACCCCTCTATGCTACTGCGGGCATGTCTGATGCCAAGATCAGCGATTGCCAGGCCGGAATGGAGAAGGCTATGACGTTGCTGGTGGCAGGCCTCAGTGGTGCCAACTACATCCATGATGCTGCAGGTATGCTGGAGCTCGCGTTGACCATGAGTTATGAGCAAACAGTGATAGACAACGAGATTATCGGCATGGTCCTTAGAGTCATGGAGGGGATAACCGTAAACGATGATACGCTGGCCGTGGACGTTATAGCCAGTGTAGGTCCTCAGGGCCAGTATCTAGGACAGCGCCACACACTCAAGCATATGCGCCAGGAGCACTTTATCCCGACGCTAGCTGATAGGTCTCGGCGAGAGGAGTGGATGGAACAAGGAAGCAAGGACCTGCGGACAGTTGCCGTCGAACAAGCCCGGGCCATACTGATGAAGTGATTACGGATCCATGCAGAAGAAGGGAGGGAACGACGTGCTGTCAATCCTTAACCGGAAGGCTTTTCGTCTCTTCTTGGCCGGTCTTCTGTTCCTGTCTCTGGTCGTAGGGTGCAGTCCCGTGGCTCAGCCTTCCGCAGGGGAACAAGAAGCGCCAGCCCCTGAGAAGAAGCCGGTGGTTGTGATCTATGGAGGTACTTTATGGCTTGGCAACTACCCTGCAATGGTTGGGATCGAAAAGGGCTTCTTTGACGAAGAGGGCCTGATCGTGGAATGGAGGGAGTTTCCCACCAGTGCTGCGCGGATGACTGCCATGGCCGCTGGGCAGATTGACTTCGGCAGCGCTGGAATTATTTCTGTGCTGTCACTGATGGCTGCCGGCGAAGAAGGCTTCTACGTAATCGGTACACAGGACAGATATGTAGGGCAGGAAGGGCTTCTGTCCCAACCCGAAATAACGACCATAGAGCAGCTCAGGGGCCAGAAGATCGCTGTAACGTTTAACTCCAGTTCCCATAACATCGTTATTGATGTATTGCAGCAACATGGCCTTGATCATGAAAAGGACGTTGAACTGATTAATATCAAGACGGCGGAAATGATGTCGGCCTTTGCCACTAAGCAAGTAGCTGCGGTGGCCACTTGGGTCCCCGCTTTCTCCCAAATCAAGGATCTTCCTGGTACAAACGTGCTGGCGCTTGACACGGACACCACGTTCTTCAAGGAATATGGCGTAGGCCCGGGACCAGATTGCCTCGTCATCAGCAAGCGTTTTGTGGATGAGAATCCTGATGAAGCACGGGCGTTGATGAGGGCCTACTACAAGGCCCTTAAGTACCTCCGGGATAACCCCGACGAATGTATTGACCTGCTTATAGAGTATACGGGGGTCACACAGGAACAGCAAAAGGAAACCTTGGCGCACATTGAATGGCTCGACGAAACGGAACAACACAAAATGATGATAACCCCTGGCAATTTTGTCTCCGCCATGAGAGTTCTTGCGAAGTTTCTTTGGGAAAACGGGTTGGTGTCTGGGGAGCCGGACGTGGAGCGGTGGGTGAACACTGACATTCTTCCTGAATAGGTGAGGGGGAGGGGAGAATGCATGACAGAAAGGACTAGGCTAAGACTTGTAAGCGTCATTGCGTTCATAGCGTTCCTGCTTGTGTGGCAGTACGTGACAAGCCAGGGCTATATCAAGCCACTCTTTCTCCCCTCTCCAGTAGACATTGTGAGAAGAGGAGCCTCCATGTTCTCCCAGGGGAAACTGCTGGTTCATGTGGTGGCCAGCGCCAGGAGAGTCCTAATGGGTTTTGCACTGGCGTCGGTTCTAGCAGTTCCTCTGGGGATCATGGCAGGCCGTTCCAGGACCATGTGGGCCATCCTCAGCCCATTCATCAGTGTGATTCGCCCTCTACCGTCCATGTCCTGGATCCCTCTCTCCCTGCTGTGGATAGGGATCCGGGAGGAACAGAAATACGCGATTGTCTTCATGGGCACATTTGCCCTGGTACTACTCTATACTTTTGAAGCCACCAAGAACATAGACAGCATCTACATAAGAGCAGCCCGAAACCTCGGGGCCTCGAATCTGGATGTCATGAGGGAGGTTGTATTGCCAGGCAGCCTCCCTAGCATCATGTCAGGACTGAAGGCAACACTCGGAGTTTCTTGGACATGCGTGATATCCGCGGAGCTTGTTGCGGCAAACGAAGGCTTAGGGTATCTAATCATGCACGGCAAGGAGTTCTTTCTGACAGATCAAGTTCTTCTTGGCATGGCAATGATAAGTCTCACGGTCTTCCTCATTGATGTTCTGTACAGTCGATTGGAACAGACACTGATCCCGTGGCGCTAGGAGGTGCATGCCCATGAATAGTCCCATCATTGAGGTCCTCAATGTGTCGAGAGAATTTAAGGTCAAGGGTAAGCAGCTCCTGGCGCTCTCCGATGTCTCCTTCGAAGTTTACCCAAGAGAGTTCGTCTGCCTCCTGGGGCCTTCTGGCTGCGGCAAGACGACCATTCTTAACATGGTTGCCGGGTTTGAACGCCCTTCGTCTGGGACCATCCTTCTCGAAGGGCGTCAAATTCGTGATGTTGATCCTAGATGTGGAGTCATGTTCCAGCAGTATGCATTGTTTCCCTGGAAGACCGTTCAGGCCAACGTTGAGTTCGGCCTCAGGATGAAGCGGATGCCCAGCAAAGAACGGGCAGAGACGGTGACCAAATACCTGAAGATGGTCGGATTAGAGGATTTCGGGAAGCACTATCCCAAGGAGCTTTCCGGGGGCATGAAGCAGCGGGCTGCTCTGGCGAGGATACTTGCCACTGACCCCCACCTACTCCTAATGGATGAACCGTTTTCGGCCCTTGATGCCATGACGCGGAGGATACTTCAAGAAGAACTACGCAGGGTCTATGAAATCAGCGGTAAGACTGTTCTATTCATAACCCACAGCATTGATGAAGCGCTGTTGCTTTCAAGCCGCATGATTGTACTCTCTTCTCGCCCGGGAAAGGTTAAGGCAATAATCGATAACGAGCTCCCAACGCCCCGCGATGACGGGGTTCAGCTTTCGGCTGAATACCGAGAGGTAAGAACCCATCTATGGTCTCTTGTTCAGGAAGAGGTTAGAAGGGGAATTGAACAGGTTGTGGACGAGGAGGCCTCATAGGTGTTGTACTCACCCTTGTCACTCGAACAGGCCCTTGCCATTAAAGACGCTGCCCTGGATGTGTTAGCTTCAGCGGGTGTGAGGGTAATGGGAGTACCGGGGGGCGTGCTTCAGGAATTCCAAAACGCGGGCTGTACCATTCATGGAGACAGGGTGTACATCCCCGTGGATGTGACCTTGTCAGCACTGGCCAGTGCCCCGCAGCACGTTGTCTTGTACTCGAGGGACAAGTCCCACAACTTGCCCCTGGTTCCCGGCCTCATATACTTTGGGACTGGAGCTCTAGTTACGGAGATTATTGACCTTGACTCTGGCAGGCGGAGGCCGTCCACCCAGGAAGACGTATCGAACTTCGCGCGACTAGCACAGCGCATAGATGACATAGACTACCTTCAAATTGTATGTACACCCAACGACGTACCACCCGCAGAGGCCCAGCTCTACAAGTGGCGGGGCTCGTTGCCTCATACAACAAAGCATGTTATTGGCGGCGTCGAATCCCCAGAACAGGCTCATGTCCTTCTTGAAGAGGCCAGCAGTCTGGATACGGTTGGCGGGTCGCTTTTCGCTGAACCTTTTCTTTCACTGGTTGCCTGTGTGCTAAGCCCCCTCACTCTAGATCCCTCAACTATTGCCTGTGTAGACGTGTTCGCCCGGCATGGGCTACCAGTGGTGTCTTCTGTGATGGCTCTTGCTGGAGCAACTTCCCCATGCCGGTTGATGGGCACCCTCGTGCAAACCCTGGCTGAGTCTCTATCCCAACTCGTCTACTGCCAAATCGTCAACCCTGGCACACCTGTGCTTCTTGGCTGTGTCTCCGCATCAATGGACATGAGATACGGGACTCCTGTAGCTGGTGGCCCGGAGCTGGCCCTGTTAAGCGCATATTCAGCGCAGATGGCTCAACAGCTCCGTATTCCCTATTATGGTACAGGAGGGACCACCAGCTCATTTGTACCAGACCTGCAGGCTGGAGCCGAAAAGATGCTAACTGGGCTGCTCACGGCTTTGGCTGGAGCCAACCTAGTCCATGATATGGTAGGGCTGTTGGGGAATCTCAGCCTAGCATCATATGAGCAAGTGGTTATAGATTCGGAAATAGTGGCTATGATTAGGCGAGTAGTCGGCGGGATTCAAGGCAATCCTCAGAATCAATCTCAGTACATCTCAAGGTTAGCACTCTCCGGAGACTACCTGAGGGATGAAGAGACAGTTCGGCATTGCCGGACGGAACTATGGCATCCCGTTATCATGGCAAGAAGGAGTGGCGAGGAAGATATTGTAGCGAAAGCGCGGGGAAGGGTTCGGGAAATACTAGGGTTCTAGATTGGTGGCAACGGGCGCTTGGGGGTTTTATCCTGGTACAGTGTTCCGGGGGATCCACCCAAGTGCTCAGATATGGCTGCCGCTGCCTTCTTCACGGCAGCCACGAAGTGGGGTATCATGTCTGAAGTAAAACGGCTGCTGGGTCCCGCAAGAGCCAGCGTCGCTATCACGGTTCCGCCTTGAGACAGAACAGGAGCAGCTATGGAAGCGCTGTCCTTGGTCAACTCCGAAAACCCAATTCCATAACCCTCAACGCGTATCTTGGTTATTGCCTCCCTCAGTTTCTCAGGGGTGCAAATGGTATTCTCGGTAAACCGCTCGAAATCCAGGTCATCAATTATCCTGTCTGAGATTTCCTGTGGCAGAAAGGCCAGTAGGGTTCTGCGGCCAGCGCCCACATTCAGGGGGACCCTAACTCCAATGGGTTCAATAAAACGAACGCTATGCGGAGAATCGATCTTGTCAATGAGAAGCCCGTACTTATCGTCTCTTATAATCAAATAGACGGTCTCGCCTGTTTCTTTCACGAGATCATTCATGATGGGCCGTGCCAAATCCCGCAGGCTGAGGCTCTCCCAGACCGCGAAGCCGTACTCGATTAGCGCTGTCCCCAACCGGAACTTCTTGCTTTCAGGGCTCTGGGCAACAAGGCGGTACTTGGCAAGATTGGTCAGGATACGATGGGCAGTCGCAGTGGGAAGATTAGCACGCCGGGCAAGTTCAGACGCACTCCATTCCTTCTCATCAAGTGTCGGGGTCATAAGGCTCAGCAACAGGCACGCTCTTCTCAATACCTCAATTTGTCCCATTGCCCCTCCCAAAGTAAAGAAGTATGGCGCTGTCGATAGTCCGGTTCCCCCATCTAGCGAACTAGGGGGAAGAGTAGACAGCTCTGGATTAGGCCCACACCGGTTACTGCAATTCCCCTTTCTCGGATAACGTCCCTATTAGTGGTTCCGGGGTCGTTGCTAGTTACTTCACATGGGGACCCAGTCGTCTCTTTGCTACCATACAGTATGGTAGCACTCGGAAAATCCGGTGTCAACGTGAGCGTCAGTGTCATGTCCATGTCAAGGGTCCTGGTAAGGGGCCTTCCCATTGGCCGTCATTTCGGCAGTTACCCGTCAGAGACCTTTGCACCCTCTCCATCTACTCCTATGCCACACGCTCACCTCCGGTTTCTGTGACGCACTGCGCTCCCCTAAGGAGTCATGTGCATATTCCGAAGCAAAACGACCAGTGATTCCGATTCAACCCGACCACCGATTCCGATTGAAATCGGCCACTCATTCCGATTCAAGTTGTCCACCGATTCCGATCGAAACCGGCCACTGATTCCGATTCAACCCGATCACCTAGAATCGAAGCGGAACTGGAGAACCCGGGCACAGGATGTCTCTTTTGAGGCTGGAACTCTCCTAGCAGGAGTTTCAGGGAGAAAGGAGAGAGGACCTGTAGCCAATAGGCGACTATCCATGCGCAGGTTCAGTCATTCATGACGTTAGAGGTTTCACCTATGGCCAGCAGGTCTCGCTTCGCCTATTCCGGACCTTCATCCACGCCCATTAACCTCTGGGGGTTTTCTACGAGCATCTTGCGAATCTCCTCCGGTGTAATGCCCACCTCAAGGAGGGTCACCACGAAGAGCTCCATGCCCTGGATGTGATCCGGGTGATGGATCTGCCCGAAGTCGGTTTCCAGCACGCACTGGCTGGCCCCTATTGCCCTTATGCTGTCAGCGGTTTCCTTCGGCGTGATGCTGTGCCACATTGGCATCATGGGGAGAAGGGACTTCTCGATGTAGACGCCTTTTTGGGCCAGGGAAATCTGGTCTTCAAGGGGAAGGGCAATCAGTTCGAAGTCCGCATGAGTCACGGCTATCTTCTTGACGCCCAGCTCGATGGCTTTGTCACACAGGATCATTATTTCGGGGTTAGACAGGTGGCCCGTGCCCAGGCAGATATCATGCTCAGCGATGATCTGCAGGACCTCAAGAACGCTATCCTTTATCTTACTGTCCTCATCCAGTATGGTAAGGCCCTTTTTGGGGCTCAAAGGGGCTGAATCGGACTTCATCGAACCGTACTGGGGGGCGCCGTAGAAGTCGTAGTGGTGCTGGGAGGTAATGGTGGGCATCCATATCATCTTGGCTCCTAGCTTAGCGGAAAGGTCAACAGCGTAGGGATTGAAGCCACCGACGAAGGCGTTCAGGACGAGACCTCCGAACACGTCAATCTCGTTCTCGAGGTGGCGCTGGGTGAGCTGGGCCCGGAACACGCTAGTTGATTCGTGGGCCTTCAAGAGCACCGCCCGGTACCCTGCCTTCAACGCCAGGCTGGCCAGATCGAAGTCATGGTAGGGCCTGTTGAACATGCTGGGCGCCGTGTGCGTGTGAATGTCTATGGCGCCCTTCATCAATTCCCTTGCTTCCTTCCTTAGATCCACAGGACATCCCTCCAAGAAAGAATCCGGCGTTTAACCTGGATGGAATGTAGTCTACGCTTAGGGTGATCCGGCCAGGCGGATCCCAAGCAGTCGGGAAGATCGCACCTGGCATCTTTAACTCTACATACCTCATAGATGGGTATTATGGACGGTGCTGGAAACTCCTGCCGGAAGACCGGCCCGTGGGGCGCAAGCCTATCAAGTGCCCAGCGCCACCATAGTTTCTTTACAGTGGGACCTCCCCTCGGGTATTCCACCAGTAACACGCCCTGCCCTGACACGCCCCCCAGCCAACTGGCGGATCCCTGCAGCCTGCGACAAAGAAACGAAGCTGAATCCTCCAGAACCTCCGTCCCTGGGTTCGACCTTTCAGCCGAAGAGCGGTTTTCACCAACGGCATTCAAAACCTTCGAGGAGTTCCCCAATTGCTTAGCAGATTGTTCCTTTTCTGGGACATAAACAGGTGGTCGACTGATCCGGAATAGGTGGTCGCTGTCCAGCGGAATGAGTGGTCGGCCTAGACCGGAATATGCACCCTGAGAGAGGGTATTCATGTGCGGTGAGACTGAATTTGCGGGCGAGATGGTCCTGCGCTTCTCGTCTTTCCACCGCCAAAGCCACGGCGGTTGTAGAGCAGGAAAAAAATTGATTGTATGGTGGGGACCGCCCTGACCATGATGAATTATATATGGTACTGCCAAAGCCGGCCACTTAACAGGAGGTAATTGATACGGTCCACCGGGCCGAGACTCTTCACGGGTGCTGTCTTGCTTCTTCCTATGAAGGAAAGGGAGCCTTCCGGGACCTACTTCATCGATACAGTGCTCGCCAACGCCTCCAAAATTCATGAAGGCAAGGAAATGGCTGAGTCTACCCGCTTGATGGTAGATATATGCGGAGGCTTCGTGGCCAGCCTGCCCTCAGATTGGGATTTGGAAAACCCCGAATCGGCCCCCTTGTCAAGAAATACCTGCAAGGGGCTGACGGGATGTGAAAAACCGCATCAAGCTTTGCCGCCTGGCGAGAAGCTTGCGTTGGAGAGCGCCGGTACCGTCTTGGATATCCAGGGCAGCGGTTCGCCGGAAGCACACCGTGTTACTATTTTCCGTGAGGTAACCTTGGATGAAAAGAAAGAATACGCCAAGCGCCTTGCCGGCATACGGATAACAACGCCAAGTAGCATTGAGAGCGCCAGGGGGACGGTTCGAGCGTCACCGTAGGGCCGAAGGGAAGACGATGGCACAAGTCCCCTTGGCATAGAAGCTACAGGATGAGCCGCGCTTTATTCATAAGATGCATGTTCAAGGCTGAGCGGAGTGAGTTTCAGGGAACGGGATATTATGTTTAAGGCATAAAGCAGCCAGTTCGTCCCGCACTTTTTTGTGGACCGGAACCCCATCTTTGATGTTTTGCTCCCATTGTGAAAACTCTTTTTCACCGGCAATATAGATCTTTTCACAGCCGTCAGCGAGGGGTGCATTTTTTAACTCTGCTATAAACCTGTCCATCCGCGCTCTAAATTCTGCCGCATCCATAAAAGCCTCCACCTGAATAGCCGCAACAAAGTGACCAACACCGGTCGGCTCAGGACTGACTCTGGCGTTTAAGACACCTGCCAGAAAAGAAGAACCTGTCAGCACTCCGGCGAGGATATCGATGGCCGCAGACAAGCCATAGCCTTTATAGCCAGCAGTTTCCGCAGGCCCACCCAGGGGGAAGAGCCCTCCACCTTCCAGGATTTGCGCGGGGTCGGACGTTGCCAGACCATGGCTGTCTGCCCCCCACTCAGAGGGGACTTTTATCTCTTTGCGCCGGTGAACTTCTATCTTGCCAATTGGTACTACGCTGGTTGCCATGTCAAGCACAAAAGGCTGGGATTTACCTGCCGGAACTGCAATGCTGAGAGGGTTTGTCCCCAGCAGGCGTTTCTTGGAAAATGTGGGCAGGGCCAGTGGTTGAGAGTTGGAGATGCAGATACCAATCATGCCCTCCTGCAGGGCCATCATGGAGTAATACCCGGCAATGCCAAAATGATTGCTGTTCTTGATGCCACCCAGGCCAATGCCAAATTTCCCGGCCAGGTCTATGCATTTTTTCATGGCTTCATGGCAGGCAACATGCCCAAGGCCGTTATCCCCATCCAGGTTAAAAGTAGCTCCAAAGTTCCTGGAGATAAGCAGGCTTGGTCGCGGGTTCATATAGCCCTGCTCGAATCTCGAGATGTAATAAGAATAAAGACGGCCAATGCCGTGGGATTCCACCCCCCTCAGATCAGCGCTAACAAGCACATCGCTTACAATACCGGCATGGGCAGGAGGGACATCATATTGCTCCAAGAGCTCTGCAACCGTCTTCTTTAACTCAGGGGCGGGGATTCTTACATAATCCTTGGTTTCGGTTTCCATTTAAGCATTCTCCTGCGTAATATGACTTTTTACGTTCTTCCAGCATTTTTATATTATCCTAAGGAATGTATTTGTGCAATAACCCTACAGGGCAAGATCAACTGTCGCCTGCATTCTAACACGCTGCCGGGTGGCAATATCGTTTTCACAGCCGCCTAGGGGCCGCCTTGCCTGTTGTTGGGCATCACCCTCAGCGTGTTCAGCGTGAAATCCCGTCAAATGCGGCGTCAATTTGGGAACATCCAACCGGACCCCTTCACAAGCGCGAAGCCGTGCCGCAAGGGGTCGCGGTCCCGGCGGCTCCCCGGGCCACCTGGCCTAGCTGGGAGCCTGGTGTGGGTCATGGTGAAGGAGGCACTTCCCCAATACGTGGTGGGGAGACCCATGATGCAAAGGAGCGGCCTTGACATATATGTGAATGGGAACAGGACGATGCCTGTCTCCGTCAAGATCCACAGCCAGGCAAAGGGGGGAGCCTTGGTTGAGGCTCAGGGTCGGGGTGTTTCCAGGAGGGCTCTGGTGCCAAGCACTTCGACGGCAGTCGGAGCCATTAATCCCGCGCCCCACCGGCTGTCACCCAGACGGAGTGGCAGAAGCCGGCGACCGCAGGAAGCCCTGGGCGGGACTGAGGATGGCCGGTGTGCCGTAAAGAGAAAGGGCCGTTTTTGTGGCCCCTCAGGATAGGCCCACGGAAGCCGCCCGGTAACGGGGCCTGGGGAGAGGCAGGACGATCTGTCAGCTACCCACGGCTAAAGCCGGTGGGCTTGCAGGTGGCCCTAGATAAGCGGCCCCCGCGTCCGGCTGGTTGACGACAGCCCTGCGGGTGTTTTCCGCAGCGATGGTGTCCGCAGGCCCAGCGAAGCCGTAGAACACGCAGAGGAAAGAGGCCTGAGTAGGGCGGTTGGCCTTAGCCACGTGGCTGCAGACGGGGCAGGTGCGGGGCCGCATTCCTCCCAGGGTCAAAGACCCTGGGCTTCCTGCGGCCGTATCCGTGAAGCAACACGGAGACCCACCCTCTTTGACAGGGGGTGTCGCGGGATGAGAAGACCTGCCCGGTGCTCTGCATGGATTATGGATGGAATCGAATTGACTCTACCATCCAGAACCTGGTATCATGAGGACAGCCCTTTGTGGGATGGTGCCCATGATGAACAGGCTTTCGGATCTTGGAAGGGTTTGCCGCAAGCATGGGGTGGCGCTGGTCTACCTCTTCGGTTCCCAGGCCCTAGAAGGGTCAAGACTGCTGGCGGGGGAAGAGGTCTACCTGAATGACCCGATGGCGGACCTGGACATGGGAGTAGTAATGGAGAAGCCCCTGCCTTTAGCATCCCAACGGCTCGCGTTCTACGCTGCTGTGTACAATGACCTGGTTGAGCTCGTTAAACCCTTCTTGCTGGACCTGGTCTTTCTTGAAGAAACGCACTCCGTCTTCCAGCTTGAGGCAATCAAAGGAATCTGCGTCTACCAAACGTGTGCTGACAAGCGTAGTGAGTACGAAATGATGGTTCTCAGGCGTGCCGCTGATTTCCGCCCCTTCCTGGAAAGATACCTTGATGAAGCGCTGGAGGAGTTTCGGTCATGATCAACACGCTGATGGTCAAGGAACGCCTGACCCTGATCTCCCGTTGCCTGCAGGAATTGAGGAGGATGAAACAGTTACCGGATAACTGACTTTTCCTCTAGAAACCTGCCCGAAGCATTTGACAAGGAGGCAAGAATGATGTATACTATAGACGAGATTGGTGAGGATTTCGTGGTGGTCAACGGTGAACGGATTGAAGTTGACCCGCCATTTGAGACCGTGCCAGACAAGCAAGAATATGAGATTTGTGTTGAACGAGGTAATGCTGGATGCTGTTGAGACAATTGGAAGTAGAGAGAACATACAGGCTTTCCAAGACCACCTTGCACCGGTGGCTCAAGGACGGAAAGCTGACTGACCATCGTACCGTTGGCGG
>JBFMCS010000053.1 GCA_040754315.1 Bacillota bacterium | reverse complement strand
CCGGGGATGAGTTCAAGAGGGTGTTCCAGGAGGGTGATCTCCCAGGAGAGATACCCGACGTGGCCTTGAGCTGCTCCAACACGGTGACCCTGGTAAGGCTCCTTGTGGAGACGGGCCTGGCTCCCTCCAACAGCGAGGCCCGGAGGTTGATCTCCCAGGGTGCCGTGAGGCTGGACAGGGAGCGGGTGGCCGAGGATAGGGAGGTTTTGCTGTCCGACGGCATGATCCTTCAGGTGGGGAAGAGGCGCTACTGCCGGATCCGGCTGGGATAAGAAGTTAAGGGGCCCTGCCGCATACAATGAGGTGGGGCCCCTTGGGATTCCCGGGCCCGGTGATGAAGTGAAGCGGGGCAGAAAACCGAGACGAGGCCGGAGCTTCGCCCTCTTCCTGGCGCTGGTGCTGCTAGCGTACGGGTTCTACGGGCTTGAGAGGGCCATCATGCCCACCCTCAAGGCTATCAGTGAGGTCAAGGTGACCAACCTCGCCCTCCAGGTGATGGCATCCACCGTGGAGGCGGAGCTGGCGGATGCCTTTCGGTACCAGGACCTCATGGAGATCGACAGGGACAGCACCGGGAGGATCATGCTGATCCGCCCTAACCGGCTGGCCCTGATAAGGGCCCAGTCCAGGAGCCTCAAGGCCATACAGGAGGCGGTGAAGCGCCTGGAGGATGTGTCCGTTTCCATCCCCCTGGGCCAGGCCCTGGGCAGCACCATCCTGGCGAACATGGGGCCCCGGATCCCCGTGCACATAGTACCCATGGGCATGACCCAGGTTCACATCAGGGACCGCTTCGATTCTGCCGGCATCAACACCGTGAGGCACCTCATCTACATGGAGGCTGATGTGGATGTGAAGGTGCTCATCCCCCTGATCACCACCCACGTCAATGTGCAGATGGAGGCTACCATCTGCGAGGCGATAATCCCGGGCGAGGTGCCCTCCACCTACGTGCGTATCGGGCTCTAGCTCTTTATCACGGCCAGCAGCGAGATGAACTCGTACACGATGTTGGCGGCCAGGAGCGCCGTGACATCCCCGCTGTCATACTGGGGGACCACCTCCACCAGGTCGAAGGCGGCGAAATCGAGGCCATCGAGGCCGCGGACGAGCTCGAGGGCCTCTAAAGAGGTGAAGCCCCCTACCTCAGGGGTACCGGTGCCCGGGGCGTAGGCGGGGTCCACGAAGTCGATATCGAAGGAAACGAACACCCTCTTACCCTTTGCCCTCCTGTGTATCTCCTCCAGTACCGCCTGGGATCCCATGGACCTGGTTTCTTGTGCTGTGATCAGGCGAAAACCCAGGGATACGGGTCCTGTGAGATCCTCCGGTCCCTCCACGGAGCCCCTGATGCCCACCTGGGTGGAGGCCCCGGGATCCAAGAGTCCTTCCTCCACGGCCCTGAGGAACGGTGAGCCGTGGAAGTGGGGCTGGCCGAAGTAGCCGTCCCAGGCGTCCGGGTGGGAATCGAAGTGCACCAGGGCGACGGGACCGTTCCTGGCCACTGCCCTGAGCTCCGGCAGGCTCACCGAGTGGTCGCCACCGAGCATTATGGGGATTACGCCTGCCTGCACCACTGGGGCCAGTGCTTCCTGGATCCTGCGATAGGATTCCTCAATGTAGCCGGGAACCACTGGGAGGTCGCCGTAGTCGGTGCCGGAAAGATACCGGAAGGGCTCAACGCCGAGTGCGGGGTTGTAGGTACGAAGGAGGGCCGACATGCGGCGGATGGCAGATGGTCCGAAGCGGGCGCCCACCCGGAATGTGCTCCCGGTGTCGAAGGGTACCCCCATGACAGTGAAGTCCACGCCCGCAAGCTCGGTGGTGTGGGGAAGGCGCATGAAGGTGCCTATCCCACTGAAGCGAGGGGTCTTGCCAGGGTCCATGGGTTTATGCACTCTAGTCCCTCCTCATATCGAAAGACGCGGCTTAGGGCATCCGAGGGTGGGATTCCGGGCGGAAGGCCCGATCCCTTCCGCCCTTCCGCGAGACGGTGGACGCTGCTGGCCGGTCTTCAGTCTGGCCAGGCATGGACTGAAAGATCTAACCCCCCTGAGGTTCCCTCCCCCTTTTTCTCCGTATCCAGGCCTGAAACCCCGGGCACGAACCCGGAGATGGTAACCGCTGGTGATGGTGTCCCCCTAGGGGCGGGATTAGTGTTCCTGGTTTTCGCTGTCATTTCGGGGCTTGCCGGGGATCAAAAGGGGGGCTCTAAAGAGGGCAAACTCCGGTAAGTTGATCGCAGGGTGGTGGTTATAAAAGGACGGGGGAATGGCCCACCGGCCACCCGTCGTTTTGCCAGGGGTCCCAGTCCGCCAGCACGGTGCGCTCAGGCAGTGGCACACTGCTTTGCAGGTGGAACCCATGTTTCACCTGGGACAGCTGCCAGGGCCAGTGCACACTACCCGGTCCCAGTGGTGTACAGGTTCACGATGCGTGGCAAAAGTGTTAGAATTCCCTTGAGAACGAATCGACAGGGGCGATGTCCATGCTGGAAGTCGGCTACGTGGAAGAAACCCAGGGGGACATAGCAAAGGTCAGGATGACAAGGACCTCCATGTGTGCCTCCTGCAAGAAGTGCGGGCTTTTTGCCGCCGGCGGATCCGGTGACCTCCTCATCGAGGCCCGCAATGACTCCAATGCCGTGCCGGGAGACTGGGTGAGGGTGGAGATGGATTCATCCAATGTTCTAAAGGCTGCCTTCATCGTCTACATAGTTCCCTTGCTCTTCGCGGCGGTGGGTTACCCCGTGGGCCTATGGGTTTCCCGGGGGCTTGACCTCTTGGTGAGCCCCGAAACCGCAGGCATCGCCGGTGCCGCGCTGTTTTTCCTTGGCTCCTACGGGGTGATAAGGGCCTACGACAGGCGGTGCTGGGCCAACCGGGAGTTCATGCCAGTTGTCAAGGGGGTCCTCCAGGACAGGGAGACTCACTAGGAGGCTGCCATGACCAGTGTTCCGCTAGCCAGTTCCGATGACCTCAGGAGAACCCTGGAACGGATCTCAGGCCGGGGCTACAAGGCATACAAGGATATCGAGGGTGGATACCAGTTCCCGGGCTTCATTCTCCTTGTTGACCACGTGCAGGGGGATCCCTTCGCTGCCCCCAGCCGGGTAAGGGTGAGGGTGCGCGCGGAGAGGGCGGGCTTCCCTGGCAGGCTCTTTTCTACGGCCGCCAGGAGGACCGGCCTTGAGGACCTCTCTCGCGAGGTGGAAGGGAAGATCAAGACCATGAAGGTCAAGCGGGACTCCCTGGGGGACATCTATTTCTATCTGGCTTGCGAAACGGAAGAAAGCCCGGTCGAATCCAGATCAGGTGAAAGCGCCGGGTTCGACTCCGGCTTGAGGACTTTTTTCAAGGGTAATGGGCTCGCGGTCCTGGGAAACCAGCTTCTGCATGCGCAGGTCCCTTATCATGAAGTTCGTCGCGCTGGTATCCTCATCTAGGAGCAGCACAGTTGCCCCCTTCGTTGACCGGGCCAGGGAGATCTTCCTGGAGACGGGGGTGTCTACCGTCCTGGTGATGGGCGGGTCCGGCGACTACCTGGACGTAGCTGATACCGTAATAATGATGGATGCCTACAGGGCCTGGATGTCACGGAGAAGGCCCGCATGGTGGCACGGGAGTATCCTACGGGGCGAGAGACGGGAGCCCGGGGCACGTTCCGGCTGCCGGCGCCCAGAGGATCCCGGTGCCAGGGAGCTTTGACCCCTACCGGGGCAGGAGGGGTGAAGATCCAGCCCAGGGGCACCAGGGCTCTGGTCTTCGGCGACACCACTGTGCTCCTGGACGACATGGAGCAGCTGGTGGATGAAGGCCAAACCCGGGCCATTGGGGAACTCATACACTACATTGCCCAGAATCACGTTGATGGGGAAAGGTGCCTCGCAGGTATCCTGAAGGAGGCCCTGGACGAGGTGACCAAGGAGGGCTTGATCTTGCTCTCGCCCTACCAGGGGCAACCCGAAGGCACCTGTGCCATGCCTCGCATCTTTGAACTGGCTGGCGCCGTCAACCGCATGAGGACTCTCAGGGTAAGGCAGGGAGGGAAGAAAGGGTGACACTTAGTCCACGGCAGGAGGCCAGGTATTCCAGGAACATCGTTATCCCCGAGATCGGCGCCGGAGGCCAGGAACGGCTGCTGGGGTCTTCAGTCCTGGTGGTTGGCGCGGGAGGGCTTGGCTCGCCAGCCCTCTACTACCTGGCGGCAGCGGGAGTGGGGACCCTCGGGGTAATCGACGCTGATGTGGTGGATGTGAGCAACCTCCAGAGGCAGATCCTGCACCGTGAGGCCGATGTGGGGAGACCCAAGGTAGAATCCGCCGCTGAGAAGCTGGAGGGCCTGAACCCGGACGTCCGGCTGAAGACCTTCAGTGAGGCACTGGCCCAGGACAATGCCCTGGAGATCCTCCGGGGTTTCCAGGCGGTTGTGGACGCCACCGACAACTACCAGGCCCGCTACGTCATCAACGATGCCTGCGTGAGGCTGGGTGTCCCCATGGTTCATGGCAGCATCTTTCGCACCGAGGGCCAGGCGTCTGTGTTCTGGCCCCCGGATGGCCCGTGCTACCGTTGCCTGTTCCCTAAACCTCCGCCGCCGGAGGCCACGCTGTCACCCCAGCAGGCGGGGGTCCTCGGCGCGGCCCCTGGGGTCATAGGGGCCATACAGGCCATGGAGACCATAAAAATCCTCCTGGGCGTTGGCAGGACACTGCGGGGAAGGCTCCTGCTCTTCAACGGCTTGACCTTGGAGTTCATCGAGGTAAGCGTTGAGGGGCACCCTGGCTGTCCCGTGTGCCAGGGGGGCAGGTCAACGAAGAGCCAGTAAGGGGGTTACATAATGTCCGGCCATTCCAAGTGGGCTAACATAAAGCATCGCAAGGCCAGGGCTGACGCGGCCCGGGGAAACGTCTTCTCCAAGATCAGCAAGGAGATCATCGCGGCGGCCCGCCAGGGAGGGGGGAACCCCGAAATAAACCACCGTCTCAAGCTGGCGGTGCAGAAGGCAAAAGACGCTAACATACCCCAGGAGAACATCACCAGGGCCATCCAGCGGGGAACAGGGGAGCTGGAGGGTGTCTCCTACGAGGAGATGGTGTACGAAGGCTATGGTCCCGGTGGCGTCGCGGTGCTCCTGGAGATCCTCACCGACAACAAGAACAGGACTGCGGCGGAGATAAGGTACGTGTTTTCGAAGAACGGGGGTAACCTCGGGGAGTCTGGCTGTGTTGCCTGGGTGTTCAAGAGGAAGGGAAGCCTGAGGGTACAGAGGGAAGGGGCCTCCATGGACGAGGACGAGGCCATGATGCTGGCCTTGGACGCCGGGGCCGAGGACATGGAGGCGGAGGACGACGCCTTCACCATGTACACTGCTGCCGAGGATCTCGAGAGCGTTCGGGGCTTTCTCGAGGGCAAGGGCGTGAAGGTGGGGGAGGCCGAGCTGGTGATGGTACCCCAGTCCACCGTGACCGTTTCAGGCAGGGAGGCGGAGCAGCTCATGAGACTCATGGACAGCCTGGAGGAGCATGACGACGTCCAGAGGGTCTACTCCAACTTCGATATGTCTGAGGAGGAGATGGAGGCGCACCTGGGCTAGAGGCATATCCTGGAGAACCGCGGGGCATGCTAACCCCAGATTCTGGGCACCAGGAGGGGTAGCATGCTTCGTCTTGCCTGGGACAAGCGGAAGGCCTTGGCAATGGTGGCCATCGTGGCCCTGGGCTTTGGCCTGGGTTACGTTCTCACTGCCCACCTCATAAAGGGGAGCGGCATCTCCGGGCCCCCGGTGCCCCGGGAAGTACCCAGGGCGAACCGGCTGGCGCCAGGAGGGGACTTCCGCGTTGAGCCCAGGACCCGGATCACCTACAGGACCCACTATTCTGAGTGCGGCCACTCTGTGGTGGACATAGGTTTGGCCCCCCCGGAGATCATAGGCCTGACCCGGGAGGACCTCGAGGCCATGGACTGGGGTTGGGAGGTGCAGGGTGTTGGGCCCGGTTACCTCCACCTTACCAGGCTCCTGGAGGGTCTTTGCCCGGAGGACCATGAATACCGGTGGATCGGAATAATGGACGGGTACGTTGCAGTGTTCTACGGCAGGCCCAGGCCTGACCCATACCTGAAGGAGCGCACCAGGATCCAGGCGTCTTCTCTCTACGAGGGCGACCGCAAGAGGCTGGAAGCCGGCATATGGGTGCGGGGTGACCAGGGGGTCAGGGAGGTTCTGGAGGGCCTGACGGAATGAAGTTGAGTACGCGGGAAGTATGGCGAAGGGAACCGGCGGGCCGTTAGTTCGGGAGTGAGGGTCCTTCTGTGGGAGTGGGTGGCGACACCCATAGACAAGGGCAAGGATGTCCGTGGCAAGGAGGGATGTGAAGGAAGCCGCTACTACCTGTTTTCCATGGGCTCCGCGTACTGGGCCAGGACCTCATCAGTCTACTCTCTGCGTACCGCCAACTTCGTCTACCTTGCCAGACTGCCCTGAGCAGTCACACACAGCGATGATCCGGGGGAGCGGTGCCGGCGCCCGCCTACTCGGTTACTCCTAAATACTTTTTCAATGCATTCTGCAGCAGGTGTGAGAAGTTCACTCTGTGCTCCTGAGCAAGGTCGTCCAGCCACTTCGGTATAGTCAAGGTCTTCTTGACAGCTCGCTGCTCCATTTCATCACGGAAGGGCGGCATCCATACTTCAATGAGCACTACGACCTGGTTAGACCCCACCCTCAGCTTACCGGCGGAAGTAGGTTCTGGAATAGGATAGCCGTTCGATTCCAATCCATAAAGATGAAGAGCCATTGCCTCTTTGGCCATGCGCAGCGCTTCCTCGTCATCATCACCACAGGTAAGGCAGCCGGGAAGGTCAGGAAACCGTACCGAGATGCCGTCAGGTGCATAATCAAAGATTGCAGGGAAAACGTATCTCTCTTTGACCATTATCCAGGCCTCCTTTCTGCATGAGTGCTACTCCTCCAAACCTGCTTGCTTAAGTATGCTTCTTATCGTCTTCGTGGGTAAAGTCTTTCTTGGGTGTGGGATGGTCACCAGGCCCGATCTTGTAGAGTGCTTGAATTGGTAATGGCTGCCACTGGCCCTGTCACGTACCCAGCCAGCTCTCCTTGAATCATAGCGATTAGATCCCTAGAAGAGTATGCTTTTGCTTGCCTGCACCCCTCAGCCAGACTATAACACGTACTTGCATACGTGAGAGGGGGAGAGCATAAACCCGGTCCGAAGATAGCATTGATTAGAATGACTGTCGCCGGGCAGGTTATTACCCCGCTGCGCCCCTTGATGATCCCCTTACGCCACCATTCGGGTGCGTTCGCTGGAGGTTGCAGCGTAGCAGTCTTTCGAGGGGGGGGTAGAATGATGCCTAACCTGAACCGCCGGTGCGGACTCGCATGCTGGGTAGTGTGGCAGGAGGGGGCTAGTCGCCCCCTCCCGATTCCAGCCTTGCCAGGCCTACTCGGCCATGGCTGCCTGGATGATTGCCTCTATCTCCTTTTCGGCATTCGTGTCCAGGATGGGTCTCCTCTCGGCCTTGAGGATCTGGGTGGCCTTCCGCTTTGCCGCCTGTTCCACGCTCTCGCACTCTTTGGCCCACTCCTCGAAGGTCAGGCGGCTCCCTATGGACGGCACCCAGAGCTCGCCTTTCCTCAGGTAGTTCCGGGTGTGTTTCAGCCCGAGGAAGGAGGTGTTCTTCTGGATTACCTCCGCTATGGCGTCCACTGCGAGGGTATCCTCGTTGACCTCCAAGGGTCTCAGCGCCCGCCTCACCAGGGAGCAGATCTCATCGTCCAGGATCGCCTGGATGTAGCAGGTGGTCAAGGCGTTATCCAGCGATGCCGCGGCTCCCAGCACATCCACCCCCACCATGGCGGTGGCCATGGCGTTGAAGGTGCGCTCGTAGCCAGCTTGCTGGTCCGCTACCTGTGAGGCCACTGAGAAACCGGATACCGTGACCGGGATCTTGTAGTAGTTGGCCATGTGTGCGGAGCAGGCCCCCGCTATACCGGTCTCCGGGGCTGCCCACAGGGCGGTGCCGCTCTTCATATCCATGAAGGTGACCCGGGGGGACATGACCGTGGGAACGCCCGGGTTGGCCATCTGGGCCGCCACGACGCCCGCCACCAGCTCGGCGTTGTGCTGGGTCACCGAGCCAACCAGGGTCATGGGCCCTGTGGCACCCATCATGGGGCAGGGTATGATGCCCACCGGGATGCCGGCCTCTGCCAAGGCCACGATGCACTCGGCGGGCTCCTTCCCGAAGTCCAGCGGGCTCAAGGGGGATACCTCCAGGTAGAGCAGGGGTTTCTTGCGGAACTCATCCATGCTGCCTGATACCACTGAGAGCACCTCTGACACTTCCTTGAGTTCCACGGCGGATTCAATGGGGAGCCTGCAGGGCTTCGAGCTGTTCTGGAGCATCGTGGCGATCTCCACCACCATGTAGACCTTCTGGTCCACATCCGTGGGGACGCCGCAGGACACTATGTGGATGTTGGGGAGCTCGTCCACCAGGCGGGTGATGTCTATGAGGTCCTGGAGGACGTAGTTTCTCCGCTCCCCCGTGTCAAGGTCGTTCACCGTAGGTGTGCCGCTGCAGATCTGCGAGTAGGCCTGTCGCTTCCCGAACTCCAGCACCTGGCCTTCCCGGCCGTACAGGTTGAAGCCTTCCGGAGCCATCTTGAGATACTTCTCCACCACACCGGGGGGGAACTTGATCCGCCCTCCCTCGACCTTGCACCCGTGGTCAGCCGCGAACCTGTTGAAATTCTCGGACTGGCAGGCGATGCCAACCCGTTCCAGAATGTCCAGGGTGGCCTGGTGCACCTTCTTTACGTCGTCCAGTTCGAGGAACTGGAAGGATTTCTTCATCTGCAACTCCTCCCCAAAAACCGGTCCGGCCCCTTTCTCGGCCAGCCCGCGGTATTCCGGCGGGTCCTCCGGGCCTCTAGGGCTTGCGGATCCCCAGTTCCTCCTCGGTCTCCTCGACGATCTCCCTGAGTTTCCCGGCGACGCCTGCAGTGAGCGGCTCGGGCTTGTGGTTGTTGATGATGTACCGGGCTTCGTCGCGTGCCCTTTCGGTCATGTCCTTGCCGCCCTCTTGGAGCCATGCATCCCTCATCTTGCGGTTGATCATCCGGGCCTGGGATTGATCCGTCCTCATGTGCTTCATTGTGTGATCCTGCATCAGGAAGTCACCACCGGCGCCTACCTGCGTGATGACATCCACTGCCAGGGTCTCGTCATTGACGTCAATCCCGCCTACCACTCTCTTGATCATCCGGGCCATCTCCGCATCCATCACCAGTTGCTCGAAGCTGAAGGTGATTCCTAGTTCGAGCATGCCCAGGCCGTAGATGAGATTCGCCCCGGCCAGGGCCGGCAGGAGGGCGGTCATGGTCTTCTCATGAGCCGCCTGGGCATCGGGGACCTTGCTGTCCCCCTAACCACCGGCAACCCAGCTGGGTAACAGGTAAAACTGGGCAAGCCTCGCCACGGCTGCGTTTATCATACCTGTCTCCGGCGCGCCCACTGGCGCGGTCGCAGTGCGGAGATCCATCATTGTCGTGGAGCTGCCATATATCACGGGTGTCCCCTTGGCGGTGAGCTGTGCCAGGACGATGCCGGAGAGCACCTCCGCATTGTGGGTAACCAGCGTGCCCGCGAGGGTCACCGGGGAGGAGCCGCCCGCCATGGCCATGGATAGCACATTCACGGGTACCCCGTGCCTGGCGGATTCCACTATTACCTCACAGCAGTGCGGGGTGAGCTGTAACGGGCTTGTGGGGCAGACAATGGTGGAGAGCACCGGGCGCGTCCTCAGCCTGTCCATTCCCCCCGCCACCGCAGCGGCCATGGCAAACTGCTTCTTGGCCAGCCACCCACTGCCGGGACCCTGAAAACAGGGCTTGGTGGTGTTAGAGAAGTAGGCCTCAGCCTCGTGGAGCGGGGCCACCTCCGGGTGCATGTCCCGGGCGGAGACCGCCCGCTCGTACACATCGATCTCATCCAGGGCGTCGGCCATGAGGGCTGTCCAGGCTACGTCCTCTTTGGTGGACTTCCGGTATTCCCCTGTGAAGGGGTCCAGCATCATGATGCCCTCACCGAAGTTGGTGAAGTGGACCCGGGTTCCCTCCAGCACTACCTTCTTGGCGGGGTCCCTGCCCCAGAGCACCACCTTCGGAGGGGCCCAGCGGATGGCTTCCTCCACCACCCAGGACGGGAACCTTACCATGCTCGTCTTGGGGTCCACGATGCACCCTCCGCCGTCCATGATCTCCTGCGCTTCCCTGGAGTGGACCTTGACCCCGCACCGGTAGAGCACATCCAAGGTGGCTAGATGTATGTTGTAGAGTTCATCACTGGAAAACATGTTAAGACCGAACCCCGCTGTGACGTTGAATGCTGCCTGTATGCCTTTTTTCAATACTCCTCCCTCCCTCGCTTTCAAGTTGGGGTCCACAGGCGTTCTCGTGCCACCACCCCCAATCGAGAGGTATTGGACGGGATGACCGGGTGATATGTGCGTTACACCATGCTCCTTCTTCCACGGTGTCTCCGGGGTTTCCTCCTCCATGGGCCCTGGGGGATGTGTCCCATGGCACACCGGGGACCAGCCACTCGGTGCCAGGATGATGTGACCCGGCTCCCACGCTTCCATGCCAGTCCTGGGACCGGGGGCCGTGGTGTACTACGAGTCACCTCGAGTGCTTAGGGAAGGCCTGACGAGGAAGCAGGGGTTCCTGGTTGTCCCGGTATTGCCGTGCTCCCCGGGGGCCCCCTCACCCTGGCCTTAGCCTGCGATGACGGTGCCCCTCTCATCCTGGGGCGCAAGAAAGACCGCCATCCCAGCTGACCCATGGGCATGGCGGCCTGTTCCAGATTGACTCCTCTTGGCAGCCGTCCTGCTACCTTCTCCAGACGGCCGGGGAAAGGAGCACTAGGACCGTCAGCAGCTCCAGGCGCCCTAGGAGCATCATGAAGGAGAGGACGATCTTCCCTGGTACTGGGATGAAGGCGTAGTTAATGAGGGAAGGAAACATCCTCCTTACCGTCGAAGCTATCTTGCCGAGGTGATGCTGGTGCTGGTCCTGGGCATTGACCCTGGGGTGGCCATGACGGGCTGGGGCATGGTGAGGGCCGAGGGGGGCCGGCTCCAGGCGGTGGACTTCGGATCCATCAGGACTGAGGCACACCTCCCCGCCCACCAGCGCCTCTTCTATGTGTTCCAGGCGGTGGACCGCTTGGTAGACGAGCACCGGCCTGAGTTCCTCGCCGTGGAGCAAGTGTTCTTCAACAAGAATGCCCGCAGCGCGCTGGCGGTGGGACAGGCCCGGGGGGTTGTGATGCTGGCTGCCGCCCAAAAGGGAGTGGACGTGCGGGAGTACACTCCCCTCCAGGTGAAGATGGCAGTCGTAGGCCACGGAGCTGCAACCAAGGGCCAGGTCCAGGCCATGGTCAAGGCCATCCTGGCCCTGAGGGAAGCGCCCCGCCCCGCGGACGTGGCCGATGCCCTGGCCGTGGCGGTGTGCTGCCTTCACACGTGTGCCACTGAGAGGAGACTGGGGTTGGGATGATCCGGCTTCTTCGAGGGACCGTTTACGAGATCCAGGCAGACTATGTTGTGATAGAGGCGCAAGGTGTGGGCTACAAGGTGTTCACGACGGGCCGGGCCAAGAACCTCCTGAGAACGGGCGCAGAGGCCATCCTCCAAACCCATCTCCATGTAAGGGAGGACGAGATGACCCTCTACGGTTTCCTCAAGGCAGAGGAACTCCAGCTCTTCGAGGACCTCATAGCAGTCTCAGGCGTAGGCCCCAGGATGGCCCTGGGGGTGGTCTCAGCGCTAACCCCGTCGGAGTTCCACAGGGCTGTCCTCTTCGAGGATGTCCGCTCCCTCACCAGGATACCGGGGATAGGCAAGAAGACGGCCCACCGCATGATGCTGGAGCTCAGGGATCGCCTGGGCGTGAGCTTGCCGGGAGGCGATCCAGTGGGCATCACGGCTAGCGACGCCATGGGGGAAGCCATGGAGGCCCTGGTGTCCCTGGGCTATGACAGGCTTGCGGCGGGGCGTGTTCTCCAGGAGGCCATGGGCCAGGACGGGGGCGATACCGCCGAGGGGCTCCTGAAACTAGCCCTGAAGGCCCTCGGAAGGACTGCGAGGCCCAAGGGGGGCGTGCCGCTTGACTGAAGAGAGGATCCTGTCGGGCATGGCCAGGGATGAGGACCTGGTCCTGGAGGGGAGCCTGAGGCCAAGACGGCTGGTGGATTACATCGGCCAGGGGAAGGTGAAGGAGCGGCTCTCCATTTATATCCAGGCTGCCCTGGAGAGGGGCGAATCCCTGGATCACGTGCTCCTATACGGGCCGCCCGGCCTGGGTAAGACCACGCTGGCGAACATCATTGCCCAGGAACTGGGGGTGGGGATCAGGACCACTTCGGGCCCGGCCATCGAGAAGGCTGGGGACCTTGCGGCGATCCTGACCAACCTGGAGCCCAGGGATGTGCTGTTCATCGACGAGATACACCGCCTTTCCCGGGCGGTTGAGGAAATACTCTACCCGGCCATGGAGGAGTTTTGCCTGGATATCATCATAGGCAAGGGGCCCAGCGCCCGCTCCCTCCGGCTGGAGATACCCAGGTTCACCCTGGTGGGGGCTACCACCCGGGCGGGACTTTTGACGTCGCCCCTGAGGGACAGGTTTGGCGTCATCAGCCGCCTTGAGTTCTACGGGCACGAGGATCTCCAGCGGATAGTGACAAGGTCTGCCCGGATCCTGGATGTGGCCCTTGAGGAGCAGGGGGCGTCGGAGGTTGCCCGGAGGGCCCGGGGCACGCCCAGGGTGGCTAACCGGCTTCTGAGGCGCCTCAGGGACTACGCTCAGGTGAGGGCGGGCAGTGTCATCACGGGAGGGGTTGCCCTGGAGGGCCTAGCCATGATGGAGGTGGACCCCATAGGCCTTGACCAGGTGGACATGAAGATGCTCCACGTCATCGCTGAGAAGTACGAGGGCGGGCCTGTGGGACTGGAGACCATCGCCGCGGCCATCAGCGAGGAGGCGGACACCGTGGAGGACGTGCTGGAACCCTACCTCCTGCAGATCGGCTTCATAAAGCGGACCCCCCGGGGACGGGTGCTGACCCGTCACGCCTACGAGCACCTGGGAATACACGCGAGGGATGCTAAGCAACCTATGCTGTGGTAGGAGGGGATGGGCCTGAGGATCCTGCTTCACTGCTGCTGCGCCCCCTGCTCCGCGGGGCCGGTGCCCGCGCTCCGGGGGGAGGGATACGACGTTGTGGGGTTTTTCTGGAACCCCAACATCCACCCTTACACTGAGTACCTGAGACGCCGGGAGGCCATGAAGGACTACTCGTCCCAGGTGGGCCTGGACGTGATATATGGGGAGACATACGACCTGGAGGAGTTCCTCACCTCAGTCATCGGGGACCTGGATGACCGCTGCCGGCAGTGCTACAGGCTCCGCCTGGGCCGGGCTGCCAGGGAGGCCCGGGCAGGGGGGTTCGACGGCTTCTCCTCCACGCTTCTTGTGAGCCCATACCAGAAGCACGGTGTGATGGTGGAGGAGGCCGAGGCTTGGGCGCGAGCCTTGGATACCAGGTTCATCTACCGGGATTTCCGCCCTCTTTACAGGGAATCCACTCTCAAATCCCGGGGAATGGGGCTCTACCGCCAGGAGTACTGCGGCTGCGTATTCAGCGAGGCCGAGCGATATGGAAGGAGCAAGGGGTGAAGGCATTGACAGGTTTCGAGGGTACTGGGCGGGTACTGATCATAGTGGGTGTGGCGTTCCTCATATTCGGCGGCCTGCTGGTGTTCGCAGACAAGATACCGGGGATCGGCCGCCTTCCGGGAGACATGGTTTTCCGCAGGGGCAACTTCACCTTCTACTTTCCCCTGGCCACCAGCCTGATCCTGAGCCTGTTGCTCACCGTCGTCCTCTCCCTGTTCTTCAGGAGATGAGCCAGGGCCCGTCACTCCAGGAGTTCGATTATGACCTGCCCGAGGAGCTCATCGCCCAGGAGCCCCTGGCCCAGCGCGACAGCTCCCGCCTCATGGTGCTTTGCCAGGACGGGCATTTGGAGCACCGGCGGTTCTCGGACCTCCCAGAGTACCTGGGAGAGGGTGACTGCCTGGTGTTGAACGACACCAGGGTGCTCCCGGCCCGCCTCCTAGGCACCAGGGAGGGCACGGGGGGGAGGGTGGAGATGCTTCTCGTTGAGGCTGTAGGGGCTTCGGAGTGGCTCGTGCTGGCAAAACCCGCCCGCGGGCTCAAGCCCGGTACAGGCGTGGCGTTTCCCGGAGGGCTCCGGGCCAGGGTGCTGAAAACAGGTCCTGCCGGGGAGCGAGTGGTCTCCTTCTTGGGGGTCTCCAACGTGATGGAGGCCCTGAGACAAGTGGGCCAGGTGCCCTTGCCGCCCTATATCCGCCGGGGAATCAAGGACCCGGAACGCTACCAGACGGTGTACGGTTGCCAGGAGGGGTCCTGCGCGGCGCCAACTGCCGGGCTCCACTTCACCCCTGAGCTGCTGGAGAGGGTCAGGCGGGCCGGGTGCGGGGTGGAATGGGTCACCCTCCACGTAGGGCCCGGGACCTTCCAGCCGGTGAGGACCGAGAGGGTCAAGGACCATGTCATGCACTACGAGAGGTACTGGGTTCCGCCAGGAACGGCCCGGGCCGTGAACGAGTCAAAGAGGGTGGTGGCCGTAGGAACCACCCCCACCAGGACCCTGGAGGCCTCAGCTCAGGACGGGAGGGTAAATGCGGGTGAGGGCAGGACAGACCTCTTCATATATCCCGGCTATCGCTTCCGCGTGATCGGGGCCCTGGTGACCAACTTCCACCTTCCCAGGTCGACCCTGCTCATGCTGGTGGCGGCGTTTGCCGGGACCGAGAGGGTGATGGAGGCCTACAGGGAGGCCGTGCGTTTACGCTACCGGTTCTTCAGTTTCGGGGATGCCATGCTGATCCTGTGAGGGATGGATGAATGGATTTTGTAGTGCTCAAGAGGGATGGGGAGACAAGGGCCAGGACGGGCAGGCTTGCTATCCCCTCAGGCACCGCGCAAACGCCGCTCTTCATGCCCGTGGGCACGCAGGCGAGCGTGAAGGCCCTGGGGCCGGACGACCTCCGGGAGGCCGGGGCCGAGATAGTGCTGGGCAACGCCTATCACCTCTACCTCAGGCCAGGGGTGGATGTGGTACGGGAGGCAGGGGGTCTTGGTGCCTTCATGGCCTGGCATGGCCCCACCCTTACAGACTCCGGGGGATACCAGGTGATGAGCCTTGCCCCACTGAGGGTACTCAAGGCTGACGGTGTCCTGTTCCGCTCCCACATCGATGGGGGGGAGCACTTCTTCTCCCCGGAGTCCGTCGCCCTCATCCAGCATGGCCTGGGCGCCGGCATCGTGATGTCCCTGGATGAGTGCCCGCCGTACCCCTCCAGCAGGGAGGAGGCCGAGGCCAGCGTAGCCCGGACAACCCTGTGGGCCGGGCGTTTCCTGGAGGCGCTGCCGCCGGGCCCTGCGCCCTTCGGCATCATTCAGGGCTCCACGTACCCTGACCTCAGGGCCAGGAGCGCCGCGGAGATCACCAGGATGGGTTTCCCAGGGTATGCACTAGGGGGGCTGGCTGTAGGGGAACCCCGGGAGGTCAGGAACAGGGTGGCCGAGGCGGCCATCTCCTTCCTCCCTGAGAACAGCCCCCGGTACTTCATGGGGGTGGGCGCCCCCGAGGACATCCTGGCCTCGATAGCCATGGGCGCAGACATGTTCGACAGCGTGTATCCCACTAGGAACGCCCGGCACGGGAACGCCCTCACCTCAGGCGGGCGGCTGAACCTGAGGAACCTGTGCTTCGAGCGGGACTTTGGCCCTTTGGAGGAGGGCTGCCACTGCTATGCCTGCCGGTGTTTCTCCAGGGCGTACCTGCGGCACCTCTTCAAGGCCGGGGAAGTCCTGGCCTTCCGCCTGGTCAGCCTCCACAACCTTAGCTTCATGTTTCGCCTCACGGCTATGGCCAGGGACGCCATCGAGGCCGGGAGGTTTCTAGAGTGGTCAAGGGAATTCCTCAAGGCGTTTTCGGGGGATTCTAATGAGGAGTAGGAGGGTTTGAAAAGACCCCGTCGAAGAGGAAATCGATGCCAGCGGCACGAGCTGAAACCTGGAAGGAGTGGCATTATTGAACGGTATACCTCCAAACCTGATCTTTGTGGTGTTGCTGTTCGGTTTGATGTACTTCATGCTCATTAGGCCTCAGCAGCAGCAGAGGAAGAAGCGCGACCAGATGCTGTCCTCTCTTAAGAAGGGAGATAAGGTGGTGACCCTGGGAGGCATTCACGGCACCATCACCGATATGGCTGATGACAGCGTCACCCTGAGGATAGCAGACAAGGTGGAGATCAAGCTGACAAAGAGTGGAGTTGGATACGTCCTGGGAGGGAACTAGACAGGGTTGTCGTGATTCCCCGGGGCGTTTGAAGACCCCTTCACTTGCGGTAGTGGCGCCGTGTGGTTAGCGCCAAGGAAGTGCCTTTCACTATGCAGGCCCTGCCGGTTATCCTGGGGCCTGCTTTGTTCTGGGCAAAGGAGGGTCTCGCCATAACCGCAAAGTGATACCCTAAGACTAGTCTTGACACCGGATGGTCTTGTACCTGGCCGCCAGGGTTAATCGTACCCTGGTGCCCAGTGTGTGGTGTTGGAGCATCACCACGCTTCGATCATGGAACATGGAACCCCGCCTTCGCAGGCGAACGAGGGAAATCGAGATCCCGGGGTGCCCGCATCCTCTATCAACCACCGCTTGGTGCCCGTTGCAAAATCGCAGCCCCACTACTGCCAGCTGCATTAGCGCAACGGCCCTACCCTTTGAGACCGCCTCTAGTGTTGCAGCCATGCCACCAGGTGGCCAGATTCTGATCCCAACCTTGGCATGCCCACCGCTTGCTCCCACCCTGGACCACGCGCAAGTCTGTGGCCTCCTGCTTCACTGGCATGAACCTTGCGAATATTCCACTAGGAGCAGATTTGGGAGGTTTAGCCTTCCGTGACCAAATGAAGAAGAGGTGAGCAGTATTGGATCTGAAAGCCTTGTCAGGAGCGCTGGACGCCTACGTGAAGCCCGGGACCCTGCCGCTTGCGGTCAAAATGGTGCCGCCCGGGGAGGAACTGCCAGAGAAGGTTCGGATCCCCTCCAGGGACCTCAAGAAGCGTCTTGCCATATGCCAGGTGTTCAACATGACGCGCCGGTACGGGTGGGCCATGGCTCTAGGCCGGGAAGACCAGAACTGCCCCATAGGGTCGGTGGCGCTGGGTTTTGAGGAGGCAGTGCCCTACTACACTGAGGGCAACCTTGCCGACGGCATGTACACCTCCAGCCTTGAAGCCGGCCGGAAGTCAGAGGAGGCGGTGCGGCGGTTCCCCTTGGGCAAGTACGCCTACCTGCTGGTGGCCCCCATCGCCAGGGCCACCTTTGAGCCCGACTTCGCGTACGTGTACGTTAACCCTGCCCAGCTCATGCGACTGGTCCAGGCGGCCCTCTACAAGGAGGGGGGAGCGCTCACGTCGACCTTCTCCGGCCGGGGTGAGTGCGCGGAGACTATTGTCAACACCATGGAAAGCGGGCAGTGCCAAGTCATAATGCCGGGTAACGGTGAGCGCGTGTTCGGTCATACGCAGGATGACGAAATGGCCTTCACCATCCCCGCTGCGAAGGTGGATGAAGTTTCTTCAGGTCTCGAAGGCACGCACAAGGCGGGCGTCCGCTATCCCATTCCTGTGTGGCTAAACTACGAGGTGAGCTTCCCGCCCAAGTACACGACACTCCAGGACACCTGGGCTAAGAGAGGGGAGTAGACCTTGTCCACGAGAATGGAAAGAGTCAAAGCAGCGTTCAAGCGTACCTTCGCTGATATGGTGCCTGCCTACCCCATCCTGGGTGCTTTCTCCGCGCAGCTCATAGGGAAATCCACCAGGGAATACCTCACAGACCCCGAGGCTATGGCTGACGCTCAATTGGCCGCCAACGAGCGGTACCAGCCCGACATCGTCGTGGTCATGGCGGACCTTCTCCTTGAGGTAGAGGCCATGGGGGCGAGGCTCATCTTTCCCGAGGACGCCATGTGCCAGCTGAAGGAGTATCCCCTGGAGGAGAAGGGGCAGCTGGCCAGCCTCCGGGTACCCGTGCCGGAGAGGGACGGCCGCCTGCCACTCTACCTGGAGGCCTGCGGAAGGGTAAGGCGGGAGGTCAAGGACGCGGCTGTTGGCGGCACACTGCTGGGACCCTGGGCCATGGCGGCAAGCCTGAGGGGGATCGAGAACCTCATCTATGACACCTATGAGGACCCTGCCTTCGTCCACGAGCTGGTGAAGTTCTGTGTGGAGGTAGCCAAGGTCGCCGGGGACAGCCTTCTGGCCACCGGTACCGGGTTGAGCTACTCCGAGGCCACGGTGTCCTGCAGCGTGATTTCCCCCAAGATATACCAGGCCTTCATCAAGCCCTATCACGAGGAGTTGATGAGGTACTACCGGGACAAGAGGGCCACCCTGACGCTGCATGTCTGCGGCTACATTGACCCTATCATGCAGGACCTTGTAGATGTGGGGGCTGGCGCCCTCAGCATCGATGCGGTCTCGTCCCTGAGGAAGATGGTGGAGACGGCCGGTAAGAAGGTGGTGGTGATCGGCAACGTGGCAACAACCACGTTCCAGCGGGGCGTGAAGGAAGAGATAGAGAGGGAGACACGGGAGTGCATCGACACAGCCCGGGCGCAAAGCGCCTTCATACTCTCATCAGGTTGCGAGGTGCCCCCAACCACGGCCCCGGAAACCGTGGATCACTTCATGAGGGTAGCCCGGGAATACGGCCGCTATCCAGACAGGGACTAGCCATCACCAGCCGTCTGCCCGGGCAGGGAATTTGGAAGGGAGGGTCAGCGTTGAGAAGGTTCTGGGACGAGGAACTCGAGACACTCTCCAGGGACGGCATCAAGAATCTGCAGCTGGATCTCCTGAAGGGGAACCTGGCCTTTGCGTATCACATTTCCCCCTACTACAAGAAGAGCTTCGATGAGCACGGTGTGAAGCCTGGCCATCTGGCGAGCCTTGAGGACCTGAAGAAGTTCCCCTTCATAAACAAGGTAGTGCTCCGGGAACGCCAGGAGGCCGTGCCCCCCTTCGGAGATCTTGTGTGTGTTCCCGAGGAGGACTTCGTGTACATCTCGGCATCCAGCGGGTCCACAGGCGTGCCCACCGCCTCCCCCTTCACCTGGGAGGACTTCGAGGTATGGCAGGACTACGAGGCCCGCCTTTTCTGGTCGTCGGGCATGAGACCGAAGGACCGTTACTGTCACGCCCTGAACTTCACCCTTTTCGTGGGGGGCCCAGATGTCATCGGGGCGCAGAAGGTAGGGGCCCTGACCGTGTGGGCCGGAACCATCCCCTCTGAGCGACTCCTGCAGATCCTTCAGCAGTGGGGCATCACCATAACCTGGACGACTCCATCCTATGCGTGGTACCTGGGGGAGACTGCCCTGGGCATGGGCATAGACCCCAAGAGGGATCTGAAGATCCGCAAGCTCTTCGTGGCAGGTGAGCCTGGTGGCTCTATACCCCAGACCAGGGAGAGGATAGAGGATCTGTGGGGCGCAGACCTCTATGATTACTACGGGTTATCAGACATCTTCGGTGCCTGCGCCGGCATGTGCGAGGCCAAGGAGGGCCTCCACTGGGCAGATGACCACATCCTAGTGGAGGTGGTGGACCCGGAGACCGGCGAGGAGGTCCCCGAAGGGGAGAGAGGGGAGATGGTGCTCACCTCCCTGAAGAAGAAGGCCCGCCCACTCATAAGGTTCCGTACGGGTGACATAGTCTCGTGTACCACGGAGATGTGCAGTTGTGGCCGTACCCACACCAGGCTTCACGGGATCCATGGTCGTCTTGATGACATGCTTATAATCCGGGGTGTCAATGTCTTCCCTAGCGACATTGAGAGCGTGGTCCGGAAGAGCCCAGATCTTACCGGGGAGTTCCGCTTGGTGATCACCGAGGAGAAGCACCTGGCCGTGCTCACGGTGGAGGTGGAGCATGCCCCGCACTACACGGGAGACCTGGACGGGCTGGGAGAGAAGGTCATAACCTCCTGCTACCAGATACTGGGCATCCGGCCCCGGGTGAGCGTGCTGGCCCCCAACACCATTCCCAGGGCGACCCACAAGGCCAAGCGCGTCATTGACCAGCGAGCCTCAGCTTGAGCGACTCCGAGGCTGGCCGGTATTCCTTACGGGAGGGAGGCGATGGGAAAGACAAAGCCGCGACCCGTTTCCGGAGAGGGGTTCCCTGATACCACAGTGAAGGAGGCAAAGAGGAGAATGCATTCGTTTCGCGGAAAGAGGGAATACGGGGCTGAGCAGGCATATACCGGGGGCATCCTCAAGTTCAGAGTTCCCTTTGTTCACTACCCAATAGAAATCCCCGACGCGCTCCAGGGAGCGATCCTCTGCGTGGTGCCCATGGGCATAATCGCTGCCATGACCGATGTGCTGGGTATCCCCTTTGAGATTGCCATCACCATGGTTATCCTCAACAACTTCATGTACCTTCTCCACACCCACTTCGGGGACCCCGCCGTGGCGGGTTGGATCACCCCGGGGATACCGCTTTACATCGCGTTCCTTTCCGGTTTCGAGCCTGGAGTGACCAGGGTCCACGCAATGATCGCCCTGCAGATGTCTGTAGGCTTGATCTTCCTCATCCTAGGTATCACCGGCACGGCCAAGAGGGTCATCGATGCGGTACCTTTAAGCATGAAGGCGGGCATCCTGATGGGGGCCGCCATCGCGTCGCTTCTAGGGGAGTTCAAGGAAGGGGGACGGGTGGTCCAGTTCCCTGTGGCCTTGCTCCTTGGCCTGTTCGTATCCTTCTTCATGCTGTTTTCTAGCTCCACGGCAACCCTGAGGAAACGCTACGGTCTCTTCCGTTTTGTAGCCCAGTTCGGAATAGCCATTCCCTTCTTCCTTTCCTACGTCATCGGGATAATCGTGGGGGAGGTGGCGGCTCCCACCATCAGCTGGAGTCTCACCCCCCTGGCCCTGGGTGACATGGTGTCATCCCTCTCGCCCTTCAGTATCGGGTTCCCCGGCGCCAGCCTGTTCCTGGCGGCCTTGCCCCTGGCCTTCACTGCCTATGTCATTGCCTTTGGTGATACACTGGTGGCCGCGAGCCTCTTGAAGGCTGCCGATGAAAAAAGGCCGGACGAAAAGCTCATATGGAATGCTAACCGCAACCACATCATTACATCCATCCGTAACCTCCTGGAATCCTTCTTCTTCACCTACCTTCCCCTGGCGGGACCGCAATGGACAGGCGGGCAGGCGCTGGTGGTGAACCGCTACATTAACAGCACGAGGGAACAAGAGGAAACCTACTGGGGCGGCGCCACCAGCATCTTCTGGGGCATGAGCATTGCCCTGCTCCTAGGCCCCCTGGTGACCTTCTTCCGTCCCGGGCTGCCCATAGGCCTGTCCCTAACCCTGCTACTCCAGGGTTACCTCTGCGGCTACCTTGCAATGGAAATGACCACTAGCAACACGCAGCGTGGCATAGCCGCCGTGATGGGTGCCGTCATAGCGACACGGGGTGCGGCCTGGGGACTGGGCATGGGCCTTGTGCTCTACCTTCTCATAGAGCACAAGTGGTTCAAGGAGGACCTGAGGTGAGATAAGGTGACGGCAGGCCGGGATGGCTTGAGGCATGGGCACCCTCACGCCTACCGGCCCTATTACGACCATGGCCTTGACACGAAGGGAGGAGTTTCGACGTGAGGTTTACGGAAGAGCAGGAGATGCTGAAGGCGGCCGCCCGTGAGTTCGCCGAGGAGATCCTGGCCCCCAGGGCACAGGAGATCGAGGACAACGATGAGGTGCCCCAGGAGATCCTGGATGCCATGGGTGAGCGCGACTTCATGGCGCTTACCATTCCCCAGGAGTATGGGGGGGTGGGCATGGGCCATGTGGCTCGCCTCATCGTCCTGGAGGAGGTCGCCCGGGTATCGGCCGCCGCCGCCATGATGCTGCAGGTATTCCACCTCGGGATAGAGCCCATTGTGGTCTTCGGCAACGAGGACCAGAAGAGGAAGTACCTTCCGGAGATGGCCAGCGGCAGGCTCCTGGCAACCGCGGCGGTGACCGAGGCTACCGGGGGCTCCGACCCTACCGGCATCACCACCCTTGCCCGGGACGCGGGCGATCACTACGTGCTCAACGGGCGCAAGGTCTTCATCACCAATGCGAAGGTGGCCGGTGCCGCACTGGTAATGGCGAAGATGGCCCACGACGACACTGTGTTCAACGCCTTCATGCTGGAGAAAGGGATGCCCGGGTACCGGCCGGGGAGGACCGAAGTCAAGATGGGTCTGAAGGGAAGCGACACAGGGGACATCATCATGGAGGACTGCATTGTGCCCAAGGAGAACCTCCTTGGTCCCGATGGCGCTGGCCTCAAGATTGCCCTGAATGCCATAGGGGAAGTGGGCAGGGCGGGCTTGACCGGCGTGGCGCTGGGGTCCATCACGGCCTCCCTGGAGGCTGCCACCAGGTTCGCGAACCAGCGAGTGATCGGGGGCAAACCCTTGAGCAAGCTCCAAGGCATCCAGTGGAAGCTGGCGGAGATGTACGCGGTGTCCGAATCAGCCCGGCACCTGGGATACTACGCTGCCAGCATGAAGGATGCCGGGCAGCGCTGTGACACCGAGTTCGCCGTGGCTAAGTACGTATCGTGCGAAGGGGCGGTGAAGGCTGCCAGCCTAGCCTGCGAGGTTCATGGAGCCTACGGCTTCATGAAGGAGTATCCTGTGCAGCGCTACCTAAGGGATGCCTATGTCATGTTGCCCTCGGCTGGCACGTCAGACATCATGCGCATCGTCATGGCCCGGGCTGCTCTCAAGCGCTACGGTGAGTAGGTGGAGGTGAGACTTTATGGGCCTTGACGTGGTGGTGCTGGTCAAGTCCGTGCCAGACCCGAAGATGTGGCACAGGATCACCATCGACCCTGCCAGGAAGACCCTGCGGAAGGAAGGCATCGACCGGGTGATCAGCCCGCTGGATCGACATGCCTTGGAGGCGGCGGCGCGCCTGAAGGAGACCTACGGGGGCACCGTGACCGCCCTGTGCATGGGCTCCTTGCCAGCGGAAATGAACCTCAAGCAGGCGCTGGCTCTCGGGGCGGACCAGGGTGTATTCCTGTCCGACCCCGCCTTCAGCGGTGCCGATACCCTGACCACAGCCCGGCCACTGGCTGCGGCGATACGGAAGATCGGCCAGATCGACCTGGTGCTCTCGGGGTCCACCAGCTACTATGGGAGCACCGGCCAGGTCGGGCCGCAGGTGGCAGCCTTCCTCGGCATGCCCTACGTGGGAGGTGTCAAGGCCCTGGAGATGGTGGACGGCTCACTGCACCTGGAGGCCCAGGGTGATACCGCAATCATGACAATCGAGGCACCCCTTCCCGTTGTGGTGGGGGTGCTTAAAGAGGTAAATACGCCCAGGGGCCTCAGGCTGTCGGACATGGTGAGGGCAAGGCAGAAACCCCTGGTGAAGTGGGGAGTGGGTGATCTGGGACTTGATCATTGCGAGGTCGGCCTGGTGGGAGCAGGCACGTACATGGCAGACCTGGTGCCTGCCCCCCCGGGCAAGACCTCCACCTTCATCCAGGGCGAGCCCGAGGAACTGGCGCAGTGGATATGGGACAAGGTGCGCCAGTCCGGCCTCTTGCCAGAAGGGAGGGCCCAGGGTGAGCATACCTGAGATCTGGGCATTCGTACAGTGTGACTCTGAAGGGCTCATGGCCGTTTCCCAGGAGGCCCTAGGGGAGGGGCGGAGGTTAGCCGACGAGTGCGGCGCCAGGCTGGTATCCCTTTCGGTGGGAGAGGATGCCTCTAACCGGGCCGAAGAGGCCTTCGATTACGGGGCGGACCTTGCCCTGGCGCTGGAGCATCCTGGCGCCCTCGCGGGCAGGGCGGAGGTCACGGTTCCGGTCATTGAGAGGCTGGCCAGGGAACGCCAGCCTAAGGTCATCCTCTTCGGGGCCACCTTTGAGGGCAAGGTCCTGGCGGCTACCCTGGCCGCCAGGCTGAGTGTGGGCCTGGTGGCTCACTCCAGCAGGCTGGAGATGGGACCTGGCTGCCGGCTCAAGGCCTATGTGCCTGCCTTCGGGGGTTCTGCCGTGTTCTGTTTCTCCCGGGAGCCTCAGATAGTAAGCATCCAGCGGGGGGCCTACCAGTCCCCTGAGTCCCGCAGGCGCCAGGGCGAGGTCATTAGTGTTGTACCTGGTGTGTGCCTGGGAAGTGGGGTGCGAGTCACCGGCCTCCGGGCCGAGACCAGCACCGGCGCCCAGCTGGAGGGGGCTGACGTGATAGTGGCAGGCGGCATGGGCCTGGGCAGTCTTGAGGGCTGGAAGGTGCTGGAGGGGGTTGCCCGGGGCCTGGGTGCCGCCTTGGGGGCCACACGGCCTGCAGTAGACGAGGGCTGGTCCCGGGAGGAGCAGATGATAGGGCAGAGCGGCAAGACGGTCAAGCCCAGGTTTTACCTGGCAGTTGGCATATCTGGAGACCAGCTTCACGTCTGTGGGGTGAAGGGGCCCGAGGTGTTCATCGCCATCAACAAGGATCCCCAGGCTCCCATCTTCCAGCACGCCCACTTCGGCATCGTCGCGGACTGTCACAAGATCCTACCGCACTTGCTCAGGCTCCTGGGGGAGAGGGAGGTCCAGGTGAAGTCAGACTTCTTTGACAAAGGGTAGGCGCAGCTGTAGTCTAGGATCATAGACTCCAGGGTTGAAGGAGGATGATAACCTGTGGGTGCAGCGGTCATAGCTGACACAAAGGTCAAAGAGGTCATGACACGTGAGGTCTACACACTGCCGCCCCAGGCCACAATAGCTGAGGCAGCGGCTATCTTCAAACGCAAGCCCATTGACGGGATACCCATTACCGATGATGGCCGTGTGGTGGGCATGGTCACCAAGTCCCATATACTCAACGGCATCGTTGATGGGCTTGGCTGGGATAAGCCTGTGAAACACCTGATGGCCCGGGATATCCTGTGCATTGACCCTGACCGGTCTGTCTATGAGATCTGCCTTCTCCCGGTGAAGAGACTTCCCGTGGTGGACCGAAACCAAAAACTCCTGGGGATGATAACCAAGACTGATCTGATGAGGGTGTTCTCCGGAGACGTCCGTTATGTGAAGGAGCGCCTTTCAACCATTATTGAGTCGACCCATAACGGGATAATCGCTGTGAGCATCGACGGGCGTGTGATCACCCATAACTCCTCCGCCAGCCGGATCCTGGGTTTGGAGGCCACCAGCGCCATGGGGAAGCACATCGATGAGGTGTTCCCCGAATCCGGCCTTCTGACCGTCATCGCCACGGGCCGCGCGGAGACAGGAGTGCAGGTCAGCCTGGGAAAGAGGACACTGCTTTGCAACAGGACTCCCCTGATCAAGAACGATGAGGTCATTGGGGCTGTCGGTGTGTTCCAGGACATCTCGGAACTGGAGGCCATATCCAGGCAGCTGGATTCATTCAGGAAGCTCAGCAACCAGCTTCACGCCATCATCGAATCCTCGTACGATGGGATCTGCGTTGCCTCTTCAGCGGGTTCGATAGAGCAGGTCAACTCCGCGTATGAACGCCTCATGGGAGTCTCCAAGGAGGAAGTACTAGGCAAAACCATCGGTGAGGATCTGGTCGGAAAGGTCCGCATGCAAAGGATGCCTGTCACCCTCATGCAGAGGACTGCCACCGGCAAGGATGTCCTGGTGACCGGGAGCCCCATCTTCAACGAAGATGGACACCTGTGCAAGGTTGTCACGAATGTCCGGGACATGACGGAACTGGGCAGGCTCAAGAGGGAACTGGAGATCTCAACGGAGCTGCAACAACGTTACAGCACTGAGCTGAGCCTCCTCCGCGGGGAGCACCTGAACTCCCAGGTGGTCCTGACAGAGCACTCCTGCATGAAGGGCATCATTGAGATGGCCCTCCGGGTGGCCGCGTTCGATTCCACGGTCCTGATCCTGGGCGAAACGGGTGTAGGAAAAGAGGTCATCGCAAAGATGATCCATGACCACAGTGCTCGCAAGGATGGGCCGTTCATCAAGGTCAACTGCGCTGCAATTCCCGAGACGCTTCTTGAGTCAGAGCTCTTCGGTTATGCCCCGGGGGCCTTCACCGGAGCTAGCCGGGCCGGGAAGCCAGGGATGTTCGAACTGGCAAAGGGGGGCACAATCTTCCTGGACGAGATCGCGGAGTTGCCTCTGTCACTCCAGGCCAAGCTCCTGAGAGTCCTCCAGGAGCAGGAGGTTTTCAAGGTAGGAGGGGTGTCGCCCCAGAAGATAGACGTTCGGGTTCTGGCTGCCAGCAACAAGGATCTGGAGAAAATGGTGGAGGCGGGCGCCTTCAGGAATGACCTTTACTACCGGCTTAACGTAATCCCCCTGACTGTGCCCCCCTTGCGGGATCACAAGGAAGATATACCCCTCCTTGCCCATACCTACCTCCAGCGGTTTAACTCAAGGTACAGGACGGATAAGAGACTGTCTCCTGGGGCAGTGGATCAACTGTGCGAGTACTCGTGGCCCGGGAACATTCGGGAGCTAGCCCACACGCTGGAACGCCTGGTCATCATGACCAAGGGAGAGGCCATTGAAGCCGGCAACCTTCCCAAGGCGGTGGCTCATGCTGCCCCCACCCAGGGCTTGATGGTTGGCACCTGCCCTGCCCTGGATGTGGGTCCCCTTAAAGAGGCAATAGGGGAGTTCGAACAGGCGTTGATAAGCAAGGCCATACAGCAACAGGGGAGCATTCGCAAGGCCGCGAAGGTTTTGGAGATAGACCCCTCCACGGTGCTGAGGAAGATGAGGCGGTCTAACGGGCGACAGCTGTCCGGTTACGAGGCCTGAGGACAACCACGGCATCGAAAAGGGTAAGATCGGAGGGTGACCGGGGTGCTGCGATCCTGGTACTACGTACTGCTTGTCATGGCTGCCCCAGTGCTGGCCGCAGTCATATTCCACCATCTGGGCCAAAGAAGGTTCTCACCCGGGGTAAGAAGGTTCATAGTCTCAACCCTGGGGGCGCTGGTGTTCCTGGCCTACTGGGCCTTGACTAGAAACATGCAGTAGGGCTCCTGCCGTCACAAAGAGAAGGGCCAGTCGTCCTGGTCCTTTGGAAAGGTTGTATGGCCTTTCGTCCCAAGGGGCGAGAGGTCCTTCTCATTTGAGCACTGCTGGACACTGTCTATACTGTCTATATAGTGCAAGTACCGGGCGAAACCGCCGAGTACTCCTCTTGGGGTCCTGGCGGGGTGACTCGTCCTTTTGCCCTGCCATCACTACTCTGGATTCTCTTGTCATGGTTGTCACATGAGCCTGAAGGAATCGACAAGTGTGCGTCGAACAGTCACATAGTGATCCAAAAAGGCTCTTACGATCAGGCCAACTGCATATAATAGCCGTGGCAGGCTCCAAGGATAGGAGGTATGGGGTATGGGACAGGGCAAGACGTTGCCTCTGGAGATTAACAGGAAGACTGGCATCCCCATCTACCTCCAACTTAGCAGGCAAATCGAGCAGATGGTGCTCGCCGGGCACTGGGAGAAGGGAATGAAACTCCCGACGGAGCGAGAGATGGCACAACGCCTGGGGCTTTCCAGGAACACGGTGAGCATGGCCTACAGGGAGCTTGAATCCCAGGGCCTCTTGTTCTCCCGGCAAGGCAGGGGGACCTTTGTCACCATGGGGCTCAACACCATGGGACCCAGGGACCGGAGGGAACGCCTGGCTGGGGCCTTGGAGATGTGCCTGGAGGAGGCACTCCTCCTGGGATTTGACCCTGAGGAGTTCGTGGCCTCCGCCAGGGCTGTGGCGGAGCGGAAGAAGGAGGCGCTCACCCAGATCAGGGTGGCCTTCGTGGAGTGCAACCGCGAGCAGCTGGACTACTTCACCAGGCAACTGGAACTAGGCGCCGGGGTGAAGATCATCCCTGTGATGGTGGACGATCTCCGCCGGCAGGCCGAGGCAGTCAGGTGGACGCTTTCGGGGGTGGACATGGTGGTGACCACCTTCTTCCACCTGGAGGAGGTGAAGGAACTCCTCCGGGGATCCAAGGCAGAGGTGCTGGGAATAGCGCTGGATCCTGTGATGGAGACCATGGTACGCATGGCCAGGGTGCGGCCCGGCCAGAAGGTAGGACTGGTCTGCCTGTCTGAGGCCTTCTCTGAACGGGTGGCCAAGTCCCTGACCAACGGCGGGATAGATCTGGAGTTCTCCTTCCTAACCTCAAGGAACGAAGAGGACCTAAAGGAATTCCTGGAGGACTTGAGCATCGTCATGGTGAGCCCTGGAAGGAAGAAAGAGGTAGAGAGGCTGTGTCCCAACGGGACCGAGGTGGTTGAGTTCATCTACCGGCCTGATGCCGGTTCCATCAACCTCCTCAAGTCAACCCTCCTCGAAAGAAAGAGCAGATACTGATGGGGAGTGATGACGGTTTGAAGACCGCCGAGAAGAAGCACAAGGTGATCATCAATTCGAAGTGGTGCAAAGGCTGCGGGATCTGCATAGCCTTCTGTCCCAAGGCTGTACTGGGGGAGGGGGATGCCGGCAAGGCTGTGGTGATTGACCCGGAGGCCTGCACCGGCTGTCGCCTGTGCGAGCTTCGCTGCCCCGATTTCGCCATCGTCCTTGACGAAGGTGAGACTGATGAGTGAAGGCAAGGTTGTTTTATTACAGGGGAATGAGGCCTGCGCCGAGGCCGCCATAAGGGCGGGTGTCCGGTTCTTCGCAGGCTACCCCATCACACCATCGACAGAGATCGCGGAAACGCTCGCCCTTCGCCTCCCCCAAGTGGGAGGCAAGTTCGTGCAGATGGAGGATGAGATAGCCAGCATGGCGGCGGTCATTGGTGCCTCGCTGGCGGGAGTGAAGTCCATGACTGCCACGTCGGGCCCGGGCTTCAGTCTCAAACAGGAGAACCTGGGATATGCTGCCCTGGCGGAGGTGCCCTGTGTGGTGGTGAACGTCCAGAGGGTGGGCCCATCCACGGGGCTGCCGACTTGCCCTGCTCAGGGAGATGTCATGCAGGCCCGCTGGGGCACCCACGGCGACCACCCCACAGTCGTGTACTGCCCGTCTTCCGTACAGGAGGCCTATCACTTCACAATAGACGCGGTGAATGCCTCGGAGACCCTCAGGACTCCCACCATCCTCTTGATGGATGAGGTCATTGGCCACATGAGAGAGAAGATGGTGATCCCCGAGAAGGTTACCATACTAGAGAGGCCTGGGCCTGATGTTGAACCCGGGGAGTACAGGCCCTACGATGTTTCGCGCTCCGATGTGCCCCCAATGGCTGCCTTCGGCGCGGGCTACCGGTTCCACGTTACCGGCCTTTATCACGGGGAGGACGGGTTTCCCATCGACAGGGGCCCCAAGGCCGCCCAGTTGCTGGCCAGGGTGTGCCAGAAGGTGGAGAGGCGCAGGGCCCAGCTGGCATCGGTGTGGTCAGAGTCCTGCGATGACTGCGAGGTTGCCGTGGTGGCATACGGTTCTCCGGTGAGGGTCGCGCTACGTGCGGTAAGGATGGCCAGGGCCCAGGGCATCAAGGCAGGCCTAGTGAAACTGGGGATCCTGTGGCCATTCCCGGAAGAGGCCATCCGGGACCTGGCGGGACGGGTCAAGGCCATCCTGGTACCGGAGATGAACCTGGGCCAGATAGTCATTGAGGTAGACAGGGCCTCCAAGGGACAATGCAGGGTTGAGGGATTGTCCCGGGTTGACGGGGAGCTCTTCACTCCACCGGAGGTACTTGAGGCTGTGAGGAGGGTTGCCCCATGAGTGCTATTGCCGAGAAGTACCTGAGGCAGCGTCTCTTGCCCCATATCTGGTGCCCGGGCTGTGGTCACGGCATACTCCTGGGCGCAATCTTGAGGGCCATCGAAAAGGTGGGAATTGACAGGGACAAGACGGTGATGGTCTCCGGGATCGGCTGTTCTTCCAGGGCCACGGGGTACATGGATTTCGATACCCTGCACACAACCCATGGCCGGGCCCTGGCCTTTGCCACAGGGATCAAGATTGCCCGGCCTGATCTCAAGGTGGTGGTGGTCACCGGGGACGGGGACGCCGCTGCCATCGGGGGAAACCACCTGATCCACGCCTGCAGGCGGAATGTGGACATCACCACAGTGTGCTTCAACAATAATGTCTACGGGATGACCAGCGGCCAGCACTCGCCCCTTACGCCATTTGGGCACATGGCCACGACGGCTCCCTACGGTAATGTGGATCATCCCTTTGACCTGTGTGACCTTGTGGCTGCGGCGGGGGCTACCTTTGTGGCCAGGGGTACCGCCTATCACGTGACACAGCTGGTGGACCTCATAGCCCTGGCCCTGGAGAACAAGGGGTTCAGCTTTGTTGAGGCCTATTCCCAGTGCCCAACCTACTACGGCCGGAGGAACAAGCTAGGGTCTGCCGTGGATATGCTCGAGTGGTACAAGAAGAATTCGGTCCCCGTGAAGGCCGCGGCAACCAAGGACCCCCAGGAGCTTAAAGGAAAGATCGTCACGGGCGTGCTGAAGAAGGCTCCCAGGGAGGAATTCACCGAGGAATACCAGCGGGTCATCGACACTGCCATGGCTCGCCTGAAGGGGGGTCGTTCCTGATGCGCGTGGAGGTCAGGCTGGCCGGTGAGGGTGGCCAGGGGTTGATCCTGGCCGGCATCATCCTGGCTGAGGCGGCCGCAATACATGATGGGCTCAACGCTGTGCAGAGCCAGTCTTACGGCCCGGAATCAAGGGGAGGCGCCAGCAAGGCAGAGGTGGTCATCGATGACGGTGACATAGACTATCCCAAGGTCTCCAGGCCTGACGTCCTGCTGGTCATGACCCAGGAGGCCTTCGATCGATACTCCTCGGACGTGAAACCCGGCGGCCTCCTGGTGGTGGACTCCGGTGGGGTTCCGGACACCGGTTGTGCCACGTGTAGTGCCTATTGTGTGCCCATAACGGCCTTGGCCCGGGAAAAGGTCGGCAAGGCCATTACCGCCAACATAGTGGCTCTTGGGCTTCTTGTGGGGCTTTCCGGCGTCGTCTCCAGGGATGCCCTGACCACTGCTGTTCTGGACAGGGTGCCCAAGGGGACCGCCGACGTGAACCTGAAGGCCCTAGAGGTGGGTTTCGCCACTGCAGGATCCCTGGAGGGGCCTCAGGAACGAGGGGGTAGGTAGTGACTGGAGTGATTTTTTCCCTAAACTAGAGAAGGAAAGCAAGGGAGGGTTTGTCTGTGTCCGAGAACATCAACCCCTATGAGATCGTAAAGAGCCAGGTGGCTGAGGCTGTCAAGGCTCTCGGTCTTGAGCCAGCAGTATACGATCTCCTGAAGCAACCCCTCAGGTTCCTTGAGGTGGCGGTGCCTGTCGAGATGGACGATGGCAGTGTGAAGGTTTTCCAAGGATATCGTTCCCAGCACAATGATGCGGTGGGCCCCTGTAAGGGCGGCATTCGCTTCCACCCGGATGTGAACGCCGATGAGGTGAGGGCGCTATCCATGTGGATGACATTCAAGTGTGCCATCCTGGGCCTTCCCTACGGCGGTGGCAAGGGTGGAGTGGCCTGTAATCCAAAGGAACTCTCTGTCAAGGAACTGGAGCGGCTAAGCCGCTCGTACATTAGGGCCATTGCCGCCATAGTAGGCCCGGAGATGGATGTCCCCGCGCCGGATGTCTACACCAATCCTCAGGTGATGGCCTGGATGGTGGACGAGTTCTCAAAGATGAAGATGAAGAACCAGTTTGGTCTCATCACCGGCAAGCCCCTGATCATTGGCGGTTCCGCAGGGCGGAATGAGGCCACGGCCCGTGGCTGCGTTGTAACGGTGCGCGAGGCCGGGCGGAAGCTGGGCATCGACATGAAGGGTGCACGTACTGTGGTTCAGGGCTACGGCAACGCTGGGAGCATCGCAGCAAGGCTCATGGGAGACATGGGAGCGAAGATCATAGGGGCCAACGACTCCAAGGGAGGCGTCTATAACCCGGCGGGGATGGACCCGGCCAAGCTCCAGGAGTACAAGAACGAGACTGGTAGTGTAAAGGGTTTCCCAGGTTCCCAGGATGTCTCCAATGAGGAACTGCTGGTACTGGAGTGTGAGGTGTTAATCCCGGCGGCCCTGGAAAACCAGATCACAGCGGCCAATGCCAAGGATATCAAGGCCAGGATCGTGGGGGAGGCTGCCAATGGCCCCACCACCCCCGAGGCCGATGTTATAATGGCCCGTAACGGCGTGTTCGTCATCCCTGATGTCCTCGCTAACGCCGGAGGCGTAACCGTCTCCTACTTCGAGTGGGTACAGAACCTCTACAGCTTCTACTGGACGGAAAAAGAGGTCAACGAGCGCCTGGAGCAGATGATGGTATCCTCCTTCGAGGCTGTCTACGACATGCAAAAGAAGAAGAGTGTGAAGATGAGAGACGCCGCCTACCTGGTGGCTGTGAACAGGGTGGCCGGGGCCATGAAGATCAGAGGCTGGCTCGGCTGAGTGATAGCACCCGGGGTGGGCCCGCCCTCCGTGGGGAGGGGGGGCCCTTCCCCCTGTTTGTGGCTAAGCTCTGAAGGAACTCAGAGACCTGGATAGAATCTAAGGGGAGTGTCATCTAGGGAGGGGTGATTGGATGGATCGCCTTCGGGAGGCCTTTGAGCGCTGGGAGGCCAGGAGAGCCCAGACGATCTCCCGGCACCCGGAGAGAAAGGGGCAGTTTAAAACCCCGTCGGGACTCTCGGTTAATGCAGTGTACACCCCCTTGGACCTCAGCGGGAAGGACTACCTGCTTGACCTGGGATTCCCTGGGGATTATCCCTTCACCCGCGGCGTGCACCCCAGCATGTACAGGGGCCGTTTCTGGACCATGAGACAATACGCGGGGTATGGCACGCCCGAGGAGACCAACCGGCGCTTCCGTTTTCTTCTGGAGCAAGGCCAGACCGGTCTCAGCGTGGCCTTCGACCTCCCCACCCAGATGGGGTACGATTCCAACCACCCCATGGCCGAGGGGGAAGTAGGGAGAGTGGGAGTGGCCATAGATACCCTGGCGGACATGGAGAGGCTCTTTGAGGGGATACCCCTGGACCGGGTGTCCACTTCCATGACGATAAACGCTCCTGCGGCGATCCTCCTGTGCATGTACGTGGCCCTGGCCCAAAAGCAGGGGGTGGATGTCAACAGCCTGCAGGGAACCATACAGAACGACATACTCAAGGAGTATGTGGCCAGGGGTAACTACATCTTCCCGCCGAAACCGTCCATGAGACTCATCACCGACACGTTCCAGTACTGTTCCCGGCACCTTCCCGAGTGGAACACGATATCCATCAGCGGGTATCACATCAGGGAGGCCGGAGCCACGGCGGCACAGGAAATCGCCTTCACGTTGGCCAACGGGGTGGAGTACGTAAGGGCGGCCCTGGCCAGCGGTCTTGACGTAGACGGTTTTGGCCCAAGGCTTTCTTTCTTCTTCAACTCTCACCTGGACTTTCTGGAGGAAGTGGCCAAGTTCAGGGCGGCCAGGCGCCTCTGGGCCAGGATCATGAGAGAACGATTTAGGGCAAAGGACCCCAAGTCCTGGATGATGAGATTCCACACCCAGACAGCGGGCTCAACCCTCACTGCCCAGCAGGTGAACAACAACGTGGTCCGGGTGACCCTGCAGGCCCTGGCGGCGGTGCTGGGGGGCACCCAGTCCCTGCATACCAACTCACGGGATGAGGCGCTCTCGCTTCCGACCGAGGAATCCGTGGCCATTGCCCTGAGGACCCAGCAGATCATAGCCCACGAGTCAGGCGTTGCCGGCTGTGCCGATCCCCTGGGTGGCAGCTACTACGTAGAATCCCTCACGGACCGCCTGGAGTCGGAGGCCGCGGCCTACATGGATCGCATTGAGGATATGGGTGGCGCAGTGGCCGCCATCGAGGCCGGGTACATGCAGCGCGAAATCCAGGACAGCGCCTACTGTTACCAGAGAGAGGTTGAATCCGGGGAAAGGGTTGTGGTAGGGGTTAACGCCTTTACCGTCCAAGAGGATTCCTGCGAGATGTTGCTTCAGGTGGATGAAGAGGCTGCGAGGCTCCAGGCTGCGAGGCTCGCGGCTCTTAAGGCGAGAAGGAACGAAGGCCGTGTCCAGGAGTGCCTGGATGCCATAAAGAAGGCGGCTTCCTCTCGGGAGAACCTCCTTCCCCTGTTCCTGGAGGCGGTAAAGGCCTATGCCTCCCTGGGGGAGATATGCGGTGTTCTTCGAGGGGCCTTTGGCCAGTACCGGCCGGACAGGTCGTGGTAGCCGGTGCCGCACTGGAGTAGGGCACAACCGGGATTGGGGTGGGACTCTTGAAGGAGACAGAAAAGAAGATCCGCGACTTGCTGGCCCGGGAGGAGGTGGCCATGGCCCATGGCCAGGGAGGGTTGCCTTTAGGTGTACTGGCTGCCCGGCAGCGATTGGCCCTGCTTTTTGACCCGGGGACCTTCAGCGAGATAGACCTGTTCACAACCAGCCGCACAAACGGCATGAATGTACCGGGTGACGGCGTGATTTGTGGCCACGGCCAGGTTGGCGGGCGGGTGGTCTACGCCTATGCCCAGGACCGGACGGTCATGGGCGGAGCCCTTGGAGAGATGCATGCGGAGAAGATATGCAAGGTGGCGGACCTTGCCATGAAGGCGGGGGCCCCCCTGGTGGCGCTCCTGGATTCCGGAGGGGCAAGGCTCAGTGAAAACCTGGACTGCCTAACGGGCTACGGCTCCCTGTTCCTGCGGCATGCCATGGCGTCAGGGGTGATCCCACAGCTATCGCTGGTCCTGGGCACCGCGGCGGGAGGGGCAGCCTTCCTGCCTCCCATGACTGACTTCGTTTTCATGGTGGCTGGCACAAGCCGTCTCTTCACCAGGGCCCGGCAGGTACTGGAGGCTGTGGAAGGCAAGACTGTGGACTGGGAGGAACTCGCCGGGGCCCATACCCATGCCGCATCCTCGGGGGTGGCGCACTTCATGGCCGTAACCGAGGAGGAGTGCATCTCAGAGGCCCGCAGGCTGCTAGGGTTCATTCCCTCCAACAACCTGGAGGACCCGCCCTACCTGGGAAACGGTGATGACCCTGCCCGGACGAACCCTGAACTGGCCCAAGTGGTCCCGCCAGATCCCACCAAACCCTATGACATGAGGAGGGTGATTGAAGGATTCCTGGATAACGGGGAATTCTTCGAGGTTCACCGCCACTTTGCCGCCAATATTGTGGTGGGCTTCGGGCACCTCGGGGGCTATTCCGTGGGCATCATAGCGAACCAGCCTCGCATCCTCGCGGGTTGCCTTGATATTGATTCCGCGGACAAGGCGGCGAGGTTCGCCCGGTTCTGTGATGCCTTCAACGTGCCCCTGGTAACCCTGGTGGATACCCCAGGATACCTGCCCGGGACCGAGCAAGAGCACGGCGGCATAATCCGGCATGGCGCCAAGCTCCTCTACGCCTATGCCGAGGCGTCGGTGCCCAAGATAACCTTGGTGGTGAGGAAGGCCTACGGGGGCGCGTACATAGCCATGTGCAGCCGATCGCTAGGGGCCGACAGGGTCCTGGCGTGGCCCACTGCTGAGATCGCGGTGATGGGCTCTGAGGGTGCCGCCAACATCATCTACAAGAACGAGATGGCCGAGGCCAAGGACCCAGAGGGCGTGAGGCAGGCCAAGATCCAGGAGTACCGGGAGGTGTTCGCCAATCCCTACGTTGCTGCGTCCCGGGGTTTCGTGGATACCATCATTCATCCGGCCGAGACCAGGCCCCAGCTCTTCCGGGCCCTGGAGTCCATAGCATCCAAGCGCGAGGCCAGGCATCCCAAGAAGCACGGCAACTTCCCGGCGTAACCGAAGGGGGCGATGGGCTTGAACAGTAGTACCTACCAGGGACTGAAGGTGGGTCTTCTGGGTATGGCGGTGGTGTTCGCCGTCCTCATCATCCTGTATCTCTCCATAGTGTTCCTGGGGAGAGTGATCCGCCGGCCCAGGGAGCCCAAGCAAGACCAGGCTGGTGGTAAACCCCAGCCCGCTGAGGTTATGCCCGGGGAGGAGAGAAGGGATGATGCCCTGGTGGCGGCGATAGCCGCAGCTGTAGCCCAGTGCATGGAGACTCCGGCCCGGGTCATCAGGATCACCCGGGTGTCCCGGCCATGCCCGCAGTGGGCGGCGCAGGGCCGCCTAGACATAATGAACGCCAGGCTGTCAGCTGTCGAAAGGAAGGGTTAGGGATGAGGAAGTTCAGGGTGCGAGTGAACGGCGAAGAGTATGAGGTAGAGGTGGAGGAGATCCAAGACGGTTCTGATGTGAGCCCTTTACAGCCGGGCTTTGGGCCGGTCCCCAAGTCCGAATCCAAGGCAGAGCGCCCCAAGCCAGCCCCGGCCAGCGCGGTGGGGGCGGTGGAACTCGCATCGCCCATGCCCGGCGTGATCTTGGACATCAAGGTGAACGAAGGGGACAGGGTGGAGATGGGCAAGGCCGTGGTGGTGCTGGAGGCAATGAAGATGGAGAACGAAATCCCTGCCCCGGTTACCGGCACGGTGACAGCCATAAGGGTAGCCAAGGGACAGAGCGTGAATACCGGGGACATCATGGCTGTCATAGCCCGGGAGGCATAGCGTGCTGCGGGATCTTGCGGACTTCATAACGTCTTCGGGCTTCTTTGCCATAGACGCCAAACAGGTAATCATGCTGGCAGTCTCGGGTATCCTGCTGTACCTGGCCATCAAGAGAAGATACGAGCCGTTGCTGCTCCTGCCCATTGGGGCGGGCATGCTCCTGGCGAACCTTCCCCTCACAGGCCTTATGGAGGATGAAGGGCTGCTGGGCTTGTTGTACCTGGGTGTGAAGAAGGGGATCTATCCCCCCCTCATCTTCCTGGGCATAGGGGCCATGACGGACTTCGGCCCCCTGATAGCAAACCCCAAGACATTTCTCCTCGGGGCCGCCGCCCAGCTGGGGATATTCACTACCTTCCTGGGGGCTCTGTGGCTGGGTTTCACCCCAGCCGAGGCCGGATCCATCGGGATAATCGGGGGGGCAGACGGTCCCACCGCCATCTTCCTCACGTCCCAGCTGGCCCCTGAGCTCCTGGGTCCCGTAGCGGTGGCAGCCTACTCCTACATGGCCCTGGTTCCCATCATCCAGCCTCCCATTATGAGGGCACTGACAACTAAAAAGGAGCGCATGGTGGTGATGGAGCAGATGAGGCCCGTCAGCCAGCTGGAGAAGATCTTGTTCCCGGTCATGGTGATAGTCATCTGCGGGCTCTTCATCCCCAAGGCAATGGCCCTCATCGGAATGCTGATGCTGGGGAACCTCCTGAGGGAGAGCGGTGTTGTGGACAGGCTCTCCAAGACCTCCCAGAACGAGTTGATCAACATTATCACCATCTTCCTGGGGGTCACAGTGGGTGCCACTGCCAAGGCCAGTGTGTTCCTGTCTCCCAGGACCCTTTATATCATCGGCTTGGGGCTGGCGGCCTTCTCAATGGGGACAGCCGGCGGCGTCCTCCTGGGCAAGCTCATGTGCCTCCTCTCAGGGGGTAAGGTGAACCCCCTGATCGGGTCAGCGGGGGTGTCCGCGGTGCCCATGGCGGCCCGGGTGTCCCAGTGTGTGGGGCAGGAGGAGAACCCGTCGAACTTCCTCCTTATGCATGCCATGGGGCCCAATGTGGCTGGTGTCATAGGCTCGGCTGTGGCGGCGGGGGTGCTTCTTTCGGTCCTGTCCTAGATGCAGGGAGAGGCGGGGGAGGGTACGCATGAAGGCAGTGGTGCTGAACGGTGCCCGTGGTGAAGACGCATGCCTCACCGGGGTCCTCGCAGTACTGGTGGAAAGCCTCAAGGCCCCGGGTCACGATGTGGATGTGCTGGATCTCGACGGTATGTCCGTGGCGGATTGCCGGGGGTGCTTTGGCTGCTGGGTAAAGACCCCGGGGGTGTGCGTCATCCATGATGATGGCCTGGAGGCGCTCAGGGCGGTTGCCCAGTGTGACATCCTGGTGTTCCTCTCCCCGGTGACCTTCGGCGGTTATTCCTCTGTGCTCAAGAAGGGCGTTGACAGGCTCATCGGTAACATCCTCCCTTATTTCGTCAAGGCAGGGAGCGAGATTCACCACGCGCCTCGCTACCACCGGTGCCTCGGGCTGGCCGCAATGGGTGTGCAGGATTCCCCCTGTGAAGAAGAGGCCAGGATCTTCCGGGCCCTGGTATCCCGGAACGCCATCAACCTCCAGGCTGCAGGGCATTCCAGCGTTGTGGTGACCAGGGACGCTCCCGAGGCCGCGGTGGCCCTGGCCATCCGGTATATGCTGGAGGAGGCAGGTGCGGAAGGGTGAGCGAGGTGAAGAACGCCCTTCTCTTGGTGGGAAGCCCGAAGGGGGAACGCAGCACCTCGGCGTCCCTGGGGGCCTATCTCATGAACCGGCTGGCCGAGAGAGGAATGGATACCTCCCGGGTCTACCTGGCCCGCCGTGGCCCTGGAGAGGGCGGCATTGCGGAGGCAGTCTATGGCGCTGATCTCGTAGTCCTGGCATTCCCCCTCTACGTTGACAGCCAGCCGGCGCTGGTTACCAGGGCAATGGAGGAGGTATACGCCAGGAGAGATCTGTCTCCCAAGGGCGGTTTGCTGGCCATCGTCAATTGCGGTTTCCCCGAAGCGTTCCACGCTGACACCGCCCTGGACATATGCAGGCAGTTCGCGGGGGCATGCGGTCTAGAGTGGCTGGGCGGGCTCGCCCTGGGGATGGGCGCCGCCATTGGCCCAAGGCCCCTGGAGAAGACGGGTGGGATGGGCCGCCTGGTGAGGAAGGCCCTGGACATGACCGCCCAGGCCATGGCTGAGGGGGGGGAAGTGCCGCGTGAGGCCGGTCTTCTCATGAGGAGACCCATGATGTCCCCGGCCGTCTATACTTGGATGGGAAACCGGGGATGGAACGCCGCGGCACGCAGGCGCGGGACCCTTGAGAGGATGAGGGACAGGCCCTACGCCAGGTGAATGTCCCTTGCCCTGGCTCGCCTAGCGCACCCGGAACCCCTTGAGACCTGGAGGTGCCTCCTCCCAGGACACCTCTACCCCGGTGACGTTGGCCGAAGGGGGTCCCTGGTGGCACCAGGCTATCATGGCATTCACCTTGTCCTGGGGACCGGCCAGGAGGGCTTCCACCCTCCCATCCGGCAGGTTCCTCACCCAGCCCGACAGGGAAAGCCTCTGGGCCTCTTCTCGCGCGCTGGCCCTGAAGAACACCCCTTGAACCCTTCCGGAGATCAGCACACGAGCGCACTTCATCCATATCGCTCCCTTCACGGCCAACTGGGTAGACACTAGGAACGGGGTCGCTCCCTGAGTCTGACTACCCGCGTGGCAACTGGCTGTGCTACTCTGGCAAAGACATATTTCGCCGCTCGGTATAGATTTACCCTCATAGATCTGATGATCGTCATAGCGATCACAGTTACCGGGGGTAGGGGCGAGACGGGCGGCCTATGACACTGAGGCGTTGACGGTGGCTAGGAACTGTGTGCTGGTGGGGCAGGTGTACTGTGCGTCTGGCGGAGAACTAGGCTACATAGGTATGGACCTAGCTGCCATAGAAGCTAGTAAACCGCCCCGTGCATGAACTATCGGCGGATTAGATGAGATAGTAATGGCTGCGGACTCTCAATCATTTACCATGGAGGTAGGCTCCGGTAACACAGGCACAGCCGTATATCGTAATCGAGGCAGGCGTGACCAGGCAAAAGAAGACTACGGGGTCAACCTCGTGGCCCCTAGTCAAGTCGCCACTTTAGTGGCTAGCAGCCAAGAGCACCTGTAACTCAACGTGGTCGTTTTGTTTACTGCTTGGTAGCGGTGAAGCAAACAAGTGGAACAGCCAGTTGTGACCGATTTTCCGCACATCAGGTATGTTCTTCTAAGCAAGCCGCTACGTGTGGGCATAATTGGTCAGGAGGTATCGTAGGCAGCATAGAACGTGATCGGTTTGAACCCGAAAGCGCTCAAGAGACTGT